>JAAYXR010000086.1 GCA_012515785.1 Acholeplasmataceae bacterium
ACTTTACTAAAAATTAAGCCTGATTTAGGTGAAGTTAAATTAGTTCAATTAACCCCAGTTGTCGGAGCTCATGCTGGTCACGGAACATTAGGTGTTGGATTTGCTTATAAAGATTAATTAACACAGTATAATATCTTTATAAAGGGATATTACACTGTTTAATATATTGAAATTCATTTTATTTAAAGGGGTGAAAAAATGAAAGATAAGAAGTTTTTATCTACGTTAGCTTTCGTAGGGATGGTTATTTTCGGATTAGTTTGGTTCGTTACTTCACTACTTGGATTAATTGGAGTCCAACTATCTGGAAACTTAGGAACTGTAGTTGCATTCTTTAAAGCAATTGCTACATTACTAGTTGTTTTAGTGTTAGTAATTGTAGGTTGGGAAGCTGCATCTGGCAAAAAATTAGTATGGCAAATTATATTCTTTGTCTTTGCTATTTTATCAGTGGCAGGTGCAATTATGGGGATCTTCGGATAGAAGAATGAGAGCAAGAAGCAATCTCAAAATGAGATTGCTTTTTTTTATTTCTAAATTTAAAATATAAATACTATATTTTATGTTAAATTATGGTATAATAAAATTATCTAGGTGATAAATTATGACCACGAAGACAATTGATGAAAACAAAATTGATAATCACGAATCAAAAAAAGATAAATTTAAAAATTATTTAATGTCAACTCTTAATGGGATGACATTAGGTTTATTTGCTACCCTAATTATTGGAACTATTTTCCAACAAATAGGGCTTTTAATAAGTAAAGACAACGTCTTTATTATAGCTAGCAAAACATTATCTATGCTCATGGGAGCTGGAATTGGATTAGGAATAGGTATCTCCTTAAAGCTAGATAACTTAAAATTAATATTATCTGCAGTTGTTGGGGGAGTAGCAACTTCATTTCAAGTTATCTTTGTTTCTAATGCTGGATGGAATGCTAAGTTTTATCTTCCTAACGTTGTGACCCCACCAGGAAATCCGCTAACTGTATACTTAGTAGTCACACTGACTGTATTTGTATTAAGCAAACTGATTAAAAATAAAACCCCAGTTGACTTAATTTTATTACCATTATTATCAGTATTGGTATCAGGGATTCTAACTTATGTTATAAGTGGTCCGAGTAATTTAATTATTTATTATATTTCAAGGTTTGTCGATATTTCAACTAAAGCCGTCCCAATTCCAATGACTATTATTATTTCGGTAGCTATGGGAATGATCTTAACCGCACCGATATCAAGTGCTGCGATTGCTATCATGATTCAAATTGGAACTAATCCAGTTGCTGCTGCTGCAGCAGTAGTTGGAACATCGGTTCAAATGGTTGGATTTGCCGTTCAATCAAGAAAAGATAATCCAATTGGTGTTGTTTTATCGATATTCTTTGGAACATCAATGTTTCAGTTTAAAAACATTGTTAAAAAGCCAATTATATGGCTACCAACAATTATTACATCCGCTTTATTAGGACCTACAGTATTATTATTTGATCTTGGAACTAAGGGAGTATTTGAAAATGATATTATTCCTAATCATGTTGCATCAGCGTGGTCAATGGCTGCCGGAATGGGAACAAGTGGTCTTGTTGGACAAATTGGAACAATTACAGCTTTAGGAAACACTTTTGAAAACTTTGGAAACTATCAAATATGGATTTTCATCTTAGTAATTCAAATCGGATTACCAATATTATTGGTATATCTAATTGACTTATTGTTTAGAAAATATAATTTAATAAAACCAGGAGATTTGGAGGTATAAACATATGGTAAGAAGAGTTGGAACTAAAATGCAAGGTAGAAAAGACGGAAGGGTTGAAAACAAACTCTTTGGTAAATTCGTTAGAACTTTAGGTTATATTTTGTTGGCATTAGGCTTAGCTATTGCCGCAGTTACTACTATTATTGCCTTAAGTGGGGCTTTGGGTTCAGCAGCTGATAACTATGCGCAATATGTAGAAATTATGGAAACTAAATTACAAGGACTTGCCGTCCCTAATATTGTTTTTTATGGACTTGCAGCAGTCTTAGTTGGTCTTCTTTTGGTTATTCTTGCTGTTGGTAGAAGTTGGTTTGATAAAATCGTTCATATTGTTTCATTTCTATTTATGGTCTTATACTTAATCTATGCTCCTGAAAATAGTATCCTATTACTAATTGGTAGTGATCAAACACCACAATATATTACTGATTTTGCTAATGGTTATACTGAATTATTTAATCAGTTTAATAACTTAATCGCTAAATATCCAGACCTTATGGGAGGTATAGTTACAGCATTTTATGTCATTGTTGCTCTAAACGTTTTAGGCAATAAAAAACCAAAGCGCTTGTCTTTAAGCTTTGTTAAAGCAGGCCTTGGTATTATTACATTTATGGTGTTTGCCCATGGCATATTCTTACCAATATTATCTACATATGTTGAATTTGTTGGTGACATTATGCAAAGCAAATACTATTTAATTGCTGTATATGGTTCTCTAACTATTAGTTATTTATTCCAATTACTCGGTAGTGTAATTGGGGCTATCTTTTTCTTTGTTAAATAAGAAATTATAATAACGGCGAGAAGGCTCTTAAAATATTTTGTAAAGCGCGATAGAAGATATTGCGCTTTTTTATTTCTGATAGTTTAACTAATTCAGATTCTGAGATAGTATTTTTGAAAAATTTTTCAACTTCAATCAAGGCGTCATGGTTATTAAAAATAACGTTGTTTTCAAAGTGTAAATATAAACTGCGATAATCAAGATTACTAGTTCCTACTGATGCTAATTTATTATCTACCATGAATATCTTCGAATGAATAAATCCTGGTTTATATTTATAGACATTAACTCCGTTTTTTAATAATTCTGGTATATATGATTCTGATACCATATAGACAAATTTTTTATCAGGAATCTTCGGAATAATAATATTAACTTCAACTCCAGATTTAGCTACTAAAGATAAGGCGTTTGATAATTCAGCATCGATAATTAAATACGGTGATGAAAGATAAATAACCTCTTTAGCTTGTCCAACCATCCGTAGCAAGG
>JAAYXR010000087.1 GCA_012515785.1 Acholeplasmataceae bacterium
AAAATTTTGTTATTGTCTAAAGATATTTCATCTACATCAATTTGTGGTAATAATTTCTTTATTTGATCATAGTTCCTGGCTTGAAGGTCATAGAATAGCCTATGAATCTTTCGATGTTCATAAGAATTTTTAGAAGCAAGGTTATAAAGGAATTCGTCTAATCCGATTCCTAATTTGTCACAAAACTGCTTAATCCTTGCAATTGGGATGTCTCTATCCCCTAGTTTATACCTACGGTATGTACTCTCATCACAAATATCAAGGCATAGTTCTCTTATGGTCATTCCTTTACTAATTCGTAAATTATCTATTGCTATCGCAATATTTTGTAAAATTTCCACAAAAAAGCCCCCTTTTTTGTAAAAGCGTGACAAAAACGCACGCCCTGTTTGGTCAAATCTATTATATCATTAAATTATAAGGAGTGGTAGTATGAAAAAATTATTTGGTTATTTAATGGTTATTTTATTATTATTGGCAGGAGTTTTAGCATTAGCTGGATCTAAATTTAGACTTTCAGCATCTGAATTAGAACTTGCTGAACATGATTTACCATATGTCATCGAAGATAACGACGGTAAGTAAAAAGATTTAAAGGAGATAACATTATGAATAAACAACAAAATACAGATTTTTTACTGTTATATAAAACACCTATATCACAATCTGTTTTAGAGTATGCTACAGATAACTTTACGAAAAATAATGCTAAAAAACTTGTTGAATTAAACGAAAATAAAAATAAAAACGAACTTATCATAGTAATTAAAGAATTAATTGATTGGTATGAAAAAAATTTGGATACAATCAAACAAGATAGATTTGTTGTCCAAAAAGAAGATCATATTAGAAGTTATAATTTACTGCAAGTTATTGAAACTCAATTAGTTGCTGGATAAGTTATTTAGATAATGCAAGGGGGATTTTGTGTTATGACTAAAAAAAGAGCGTTTATTAGTTTTGATTATGAAAATGATAAAAAATTAAAGCGCGAACTCATCGGCCAATCCAAAAAGGCAGATTCTCCTTTTGAGATAGTTGATGTGTCGGCAAAAGAATCTTACGATCCTTATTGGGAAGAGGACGCAAGAGAAAAAATTAAAAGTTCTGATGTGATGATTGTTATTTGTGGATATAACACAGATACGGCTGATGGCGTATCAGCAGAACTTTCAATTGCGCAAGAAGAAAATATTCCTTATTTTTTCCTATGGGGTAGAAAAAACAAGTTAGTTACTAAACCTAAAGGAGCTCTAGACTCTGACAAAATTTATGGATGGAATAAGGGAAGTTTAAAGTTACTATTAAGTGGAAAGCGGTAACATGTTTTGGTGTTATGTAAAAAAGTCCAAAAATTTTGTAAAACGGACTTTTTTTATTTGTTTTATTTAGAAAAATATTATAATATATATTCTTATGGAAAATTATCTTCTTAAATTTCTATAATGTATCAGGCAATAAAAGGGGGAGATTACATTGAGTACTAACCGCAGAAAAACTAAAAAAACAATCATTGTCACGGGGAACGGATTTGATTTGCAATGTGGACTAAATTCAAATTATTCTGATTTTTTTGATTGGTGTGATCATAATATTAAAGAATTCAATGATGTAAAAAAGGGATTATATGATATCAATCAACAAGAAATAATATTAGAGGCTTTTTCTAAAAATCTAAATCTTACCGTTTGGGATTTATATTTTATGATTAAATCGGTTGAAAGTAAAAGTCGCTGGGCTGATATTGAAGCTGAAATTAATGAGTCAATTCAATCAAGATTTTGGGATGGGGTTTTAAAAGAGATCAATTACTTTGAAAGCACCGGTGAATGGGGACAAATCGATGCAAATTGGTATTTTGCCTTAATTATGCAAGATCGATATTATAAATATGGTAATTGGTTAAGACACCAATATGATCTTCCAATTAAAGAAAGAAAAGTTATTGAAAGATCAGATTTTTATAATAAATTATTTAATGAATTGTCTATTTTTGAAAGACGTTTTTCTCAATATATCAAAGAAGAGCTAAATAAAAAGAGTGATTATTTCCAAAAACAAGACTCACTAATTAACCAATTAATTAAATCAACAACTGGTAAAGGGGAACCGGTTATTTTCACTTTTAATTATACCCCTTATAAACCAGGTTATAAATATGTTAATATTCATGGAGACTTAGATTTTCCAATTATTGGAATTAGTGGTAATGAAAATAGCAATAGTGATGCAAAAATATTTGAAAAGTCAGAAAGAAGACTTAATTTTAATTTACTTCCATTAGTTGATTATGTAAAAAACCAAGAAAATGCTATAATTTTTTATGGAACATCATTTAATAAAATGGATGCCGACTACTATAAAATGATAATTGAACAATTTGGATCAAATTTCATTTATTTTTGCTATTCAAACTACGGTGGGCAAAATCGAGAATTTGAACAAGTTTCAATGGCCGAAAAACTAATTGATAAACTTTATCCAAATCAGTTTGCTCCAAAGAGAGAAAAAAGAAAAATACAATTTAAGGAGATAAAAGTTAATTCTTAATGAATTTTGAAATCATTGGTAAAAAAGTTAAATTAAGACCATTTAAAGAATCTGATATTGATGATAAAATTAAATGGATGACCGAAGAATTAGAATGGCAAGAGTGGGATGCTCCCTGGGAAAAGGATGATGATTTTGTTCCTGAGGCTTACCGAAAAGAGAGATTAGAAAGATTGAAAAAGGAAGAAATTCTTGATTTCTATTACTCATTAGAAATTGAAACACTAGATACTGGGAAACATATTGGCGGAATTAATTCTTACTATATTGATAAAAACTATAATTATATCAAACATGGTAGCAACTTTACGATTGGAATTGGGATCAATAATCCCAATGACCGCAAGAAAGGTTATGCGACCGAAGCTTGGATACTATTTATTAATTACGCACTTAAAGAGGGAATTAAAGAAATATATACTCAAACGTGGTCTGGTAATTATCCAGTTATTGCCTTAATGAAAAAAATAGGATTTGAACTTATTCATATAAAGAAAAACTATCATGAGGTAAATAATAAACCTGTTGATGGGTACACCTTTAAATTAAACTTAGAAAAATTTCATAAGTTAAATAAGGAAGGATATTAAATGATTAAAATAATCTGTTTTGATGAAGCTACCGAAGCTATCGCTTTAAGAGGTGTATTAGAAAGATTTAATTTTAAAGTTGAATTGGCATACGTTGGAAGGCCCAATGATTTTATTTACGAATTAAACAATTCAGAAGCAATCTATATTATTCTTTCAGGACACGGCAATAAAGATGAATTTTTAATGCCAGTCTTAGGAGAAGATGTTTACGAAGAAAATGAACCCAAACATATAAATGGTAAGGTTTTAAGAGAGAAGCTGACAGCGACTCATAAAATAATTATTTCTACCGCTTGTCAAACCGGAAGCCAAGATTTAGCTATGCCTTTTCTTTTGAAAGATAATATTTATATTGCCCCAACTGATAGTGTTGACGGATCATCAAGTTTATTTTTCGTTATTAGATTGTTATATGAAAATCTAGTTTTAAATAAAACCTTAGTAGTAGCATTTAATTTTGCCAAGGAAACTGATCATGAAACCAGATTGTTTAGGCTATTCAAATAAAAGAAATAAGCTATCTTTAAAACTTTTAGAAGAACGCAAAAAACTTAGTATAACTCAAAAAGAAATGGCCGAAAGATTAAATTTATCTTACTCAATATATTCAGCGTTTGAACGTGGTCAATACAAAGCTAACTTAATGATTCTTTCAAGAGTTTCCAAATATTTAAAAATTTCAATGAAAGAAGATGAAGAGTTATATTTAATAGTTTAATCAATTGCCATTTGTGAGCCTTATTAGGCTCTAAAGTGGCAAAAATAGAATGTAAACGTTTTAAAAGAAACCAATTGTAAAGAAAAGGGTTTCTTTTTTTACATTTATAGGGTATAATGGCCAAGGAATGGATAGAAATTCTAATATTCAAAAAGGAAGGAGTGGATTAAAATGATTAAAAAACTATTATCAGAAAAACTGAATAAGAAAGAATTTCAAGTTAGAATTGACGAGATGCATGCTTATGACATTGCAGAAGATTTATTAGGGCTTGCGCCAAATGAACGTAAAGAATTATATCAATTCTTATCAAACGAACAACTTGCTGAAATAGTTGCCTATTTAGAGCCGGAAATTGCTGCTGGTATTCTAGAAGAGTTTGATGTTATCAAACAAACTAGAATCTTAGATGAGATGAATGTTGATGACTCGGTCGATATTCTTCAAGCTTATGAAGATGAAGAATTAAGAGACATAATTATCGAAACTTTAGAAGATAGAGAAGACATTCAAAAAATTATCGAATACGATGATGATCTAGTGGGTGCATATATGTCCACTGACTTCGTTTTGATTCATCCAAAGATGGATGTTAAAGAAGCATCATCTAGTTTGATTAAACAAGCCGACGAAGCCGAAAGTATTAATTTATTGTTTGTTGTTGATGAAGTAAATAATTATCTTGGTGCCGTTGATTTAAGAGTTTTAGTTAGAACTAGAAGTCCTAAGTTAATTGAAGAAATTATGATTGATGTACCAGCGGTTACTGATAACTTACCAGTAACTGAAGCGGTTCATGATATGAAAAACTATGAGTTATATGAACTTCCAGTAGTCAATTCAGATAATAAATTAATTGGTTTTCTAACACTAGATGATATTATTGATATTGCTACTGAAGAGGCCGAAGAAGATTTTGAAAAGTTAGCCGCACTACCAAAAACCAACCGAACACACGGTTGGCTGAAAACGGCTTTAAGAAGACTACCTTGGTTAATTATTCTAATGATTATTTCAATCCCATTAATGTCTTTTTCAGACTTAATGATTGGGGCCATTAGTGGGGTAACCATCTTAGCATTCTTTCAACCACTAATGTTAGATTCGCCAGGTAATGTGGCGACACAAACCTTAGCGGTTGCCTTAAAATCAATTTCTAATGAAGGTAGAATGAGCAGGGGAGAAATAAAAAGAGAATTTATTTCTAACTTATTTACTAGTTTAATGCTTGGTTTAATTACTTTTTTAATTTCATTTGTCTTTGTTTACTTTACACAATTAGGCTTACCTGAAAGTGCTAATACATTTACCAACGTTGAAACAGCACTAATCTTTTCAGTAATAATTGCCGGATCATTAGTGATTGTAGTATCTGTTGTAAGTTTGCTTGCAATTGCAATACCACATCTTTTCAAATCAATGAAAGTTGACCCTGCAGTAGCAAGCGGACCATTTATTACTACTATTATTGACTTTTTCTCAACTCTTGTCTATTTTGGTCTAGCAGCATTAATTCTTAAGGGGGTTGGCATGATATGATTAAATTAGATTTTAAAAAATCCAACAACCAACTTAAAAAAGAATTAACCAAATTACAAGCTTATGATATCGCCGAAATATTTTGTGATCTTGATGAAAAAGAACAAACTCTCGTTCTAGATTTATTAGGTCACAAAAAATCAGCAGAAGTCTTCTCAAGATTATCTGAATATGAGCAAGTTGAAGTTTTTGAAGAATTAAATGATAATCGCAAGAAACAAATTCTAAATAATTTAGAAATTGACGAATTAAAAGAATTTATTGGCTTTTATGATAAAGACAAGCAAGATGAAATCTTAAAATATATTGATAAAGATAAGGCTAATATTATCAAAGATTTATTAATCTATTCTAATGACTTAGCGCCATCAATTATGACAACTGAATATTTAAGTGTTAACGTTAATTCATCAGTTAAAGAAGTAACGTCATATATCTTTAATAATGCCAATGATGATATCTTAATTGATAATATTTACGTCGTTGATAACGATAATAAATTGGCAGGCATTTTATTCTTAAAAGATGTCATTGTCGCCAGAGCTAATGATTCCATTACTGATTTGATGATTACTGATCTTCATTATGCTTATAATGATAGTACGATTAAAGAGGCAATTCAAATCGTAAAGAATTACGATATTTCATCAATTGCAGTAATTGATCACGAAGGATACCTTTTAGGTATTATTACTGCTGATGACGTCTTAGAACAGTTAATTAATGAGTATGATGAATTATACAATAGATTTGCATTCTTACCAAGTCATGATGACGCTTATACTGGATTTGAAAGAAGTAAAAAGCGTCTTCCGTGGCTAGTCATAGCTACCATTTTAAATATCTTAATTGCGATATTATTCTTATTAGTTCCAGCTTTTGAATTAACCCTAAGTCAAGTCTTTGCTTTAGTATTATTCCAACCATTAGTTTTAGATATGGCCGGAAATATTGGAACTCAAAACTTAGCGGTTACCATTTTAGGAATTCATAAAAATGAACTGTCTACTAAAGAGGATAGAAGGTCATTTTTATTAAAAGAAACACTTATCATGTTGTTTAATAGTTTAGTTGTCGCTATCTTTGGCTTTATTGTCGTCTCCATCTTTTCATTAATTACTAAACAAACTAATAGTGCTGGTGAACTATTAGCTCCTTATAAACTAGGATTAGTAGTCGGCGGAGCATTATTTTCCGGTATGTTCATTTCCGGTTTATTAGGCACTATCTTACCAATTTTCTTTACTAGTCG
Source organism: Acholeplasmataceae bacterium (assembly GCA_012515785.1). GTDB lineage: Bacteria > Bacillota_I > Bacilli_A > Acholeplasmatales > Acholeplasmataceae > DUQW01. The sequence continues at coordinate 6,653 of JAAYXR010000087.1, forward strand.
TAACATGGATTCAGATAATGCATCCGGTCCAATTCTAACAACATTAGCTGATATATTGGCAAT
>JAAYXR010000088.1 GCA_012515785.1 Acholeplasmataceae bacterium
ATTTCTAAATTGAATGTCGGATGAATATGGTTATTAATTTTATCAACATATTTTTCATTTATATCATAAATTAAAGATTTATGATTGTTGTCATACAATACTTGAGCAAGTGTGGTTCCCCATGAACCACCGCCGATAATTCCTATTCTCATTTTATTCCTTCTCCCTTAATGTAAATTTAATTGGAGATCCCGTAAAATCAAAATGTTTACGGAATTCATTTGTTAAGTATCTTAAATATGAGAAATGAACATATTCTTCTTTATTAACAAAAAGTAAAAAACTTGGTGGTTTAATTCCTATTTGTGTAATATATGAAAAATTAGCTCTTCCTCGATTAAAAATTGTTGGTGGGTTAGTATAAGTCGCATCAAGTAATACTTCGTTTAATACATTAGTCGGAATATCACGGTTAAAGTTTTCGTAAGCGCGGTTAATTAACGGAAAAATTGTATCGATTCTTTGATTATATTTTGAAGAAACAAATGCCACCTCACAATGACTTAAAAATTGGAATTCTTCTTTGACTTTATCTTCAAATTTCTTCATTGTTCGGTCGTCTTTTTCAACCTTATCCCATTTATTAACGACAATTACGCAAGCTTTAAAATAATCTTGAATATAGCCCGCAACATGTTTATCTTGAATAATTATTCCTTCTTCAGCATCTAAGACTAATAAGGCGATATCGGCCCTTTCAAGCGCTTCTAGGGCTCTTAGGACACTATATTTATCTGTGTCCTCATAAATACGCCCACGTTTCTTAATTCCGGCCGTATCAACGACTCTGTAACGTTGTCTATTCTTCATAAACGTTGTGTCAATTGAATCTCTAGTAGTTCCTGATACATCTGATACAATAACTCTATTTTCTCTTAAAATTGCATTTGTTAAACTTGATTTTCCAACGTTTGGCCGACCAATAATTGCGAATGTAATTGCGTCATCGTCAACCTCTTTAGTTTCTTCTGGCATATACGAAATAATCTTATCAAGTAAATCGCCAATTCCGATACCATGGTGAGTACTAATTGGAATTGGATCACCTAATCCTAATGAGTAAAACTCATATGCGTTTCCTTGATGAACCATATCATCAATTTTATTAACTGCAAGTAATACTGGCTTTTCAGATTCATAAAGTAAACTTGCAATATAATAGTCACTATCGATAACCCCTAAAAGGCCATCAGTTAACATAATAATTAAATCTGCTTCATCCATTGCGATGTAAGCTTGTTCTTTTATTTCTTCTAAAAAAGGGGCATCGCTTAGTTCGATTCCCCCGGTATCAATAATACTAAATTGTTTAGTTAGCCACTCAGCCTTTCCATATAGACGGTCTCTAGTGCTTCCTGATTCATCATGAGTAATGGCTTGTCTGCGTCCCACTAGTCGATTAAAGAGACTAGATTTGCCGACATTTGGGTGACCAACAATCGCAACTTTAAATGACATTATTGGCTCCTTTTAATGAATGATTATTTATTTAAAATTTCTCCAATAGTAATTCCGCTTTCGTCATCTTGTTCAGCTAAATGTTTTTGAACTTCTTGACGAGCAGCAATTTCTTGAACTCTCTTAAGTGATA
>JAAYXR010000177.1 GCA_012515785.1 Acholeplasmataceae bacterium
CAACCTAAATTCCCGTTTTTTATAACGTGTTCAAGTTTGTATGTTAAATGCTTCAAGGATCGAGCGTTGTTTTTTTGTTGCTTCACTCCGTAACGACTGATATTGACCGCTGTAATGTATTGTTGTTAGCGTTTCCAACTCCATTAGGATGCTCTTAGCTGTCCAGCCTGTATTGGACAGTTTCTCTCGCAGGGTTTTTCGTATCCTGGATAACAAAATCAAGGCAATAAATTGAATGAAGAGCCTTGCCTGCATGCGTTGTGAGCTTTGCACCCTGATGCGGTTCATGTCTAAGTCGTTCTTCAAATCGTCAAACGCTTTCTCCACAACATCTTTCTCCCGATAGATCGCTAAGGCTTGTACAGCGTCCTTCCACTTGGTCGTTAGAATGGCAGAAAAACCTACATACTTCTTTCGAGCTGCGTCAATGGCTTCAGGCAAGTATTCTACGTGCAGGCCACGTTTGGGTGTTCGCTTGACCTTGAAAAATTGTTGATAGGCTTCCTCATGCTCATCTATGGTTTTCCCGCAGGTCAGTTCCTCATAGTACTGAAGGATTTGCTGATCGAAGGCCATGCGATCATCCGTCATGCGCTGGGCGTCAAAATAGAGGTGCAGATATGCACGCCGTTTGTTCTCCCCCAGGGAAAGAAGCACGGTATGGGCATAAATATGGCCGTCTTCAAATTTGCGTAAACCTAAATGCGAATCAATCGTCTGGCGATGCGTGTCAATCTGCTCCCGGATCCATTTCAGGTGTGTCGGTACGCCAAGCGTAAAGTGCTGCTGCTTCTTCAGCAGATGATCAATGTTTTCCTGCGAGTAAAAACCCCGATCCATGACCAGGTGAAGCCTGGGGTATTCGAGCTTGTCAAATGAATCCAGCAGGTAGGCCAGGGTTTTCTTGTCCGTGATGCTACCTGGAAGGACACGGTAACTGACTGGAAGAAAGGTCTGCTGTCCAAATACAAGGGCCAGATTGACCTGAGGCAAAGGCTCACCGTCGCGGTTATAGCCATAGCGCACATATGCGTTTTGCTCAGAGTAAGACGATATGGATGTGATGTCATAGCAGAGATGATCTTTTTCAGCAATGTTCTTGCCCCAGAGCTTAAAGAAATGTTGGCGTTGGTCTTCGTTGATGGCGTCGAGCAGATCGCTAATACGCTGACTGGATAAGTCCTGCTTGCTGGGCGCCTCATGGCCTGCACACCATGCACCGGCGTGGGCCAACGCTTTACCGGTGTTGACGATATACCAGGCCAGGCTCATGATTTCAGCCCAATGATCCGGACATGCTTTTTTTAACACCTTGGAGAGGCCCAGGTCCTGATCGATCTGCTGCAGGATGAGACGTGGACCTGTGATTGTAGTTGTGGCGGTGATAGCCGGGTCCAATGCCGGGCCTGCATGAGGCCCCAGGCGCTTAGAGGGAATGAACTCACCTGTTTCCGGGTCCAGCTTGCCTATACAGCGTTGCTTGTTTCTCATCTGTTTTTTCTCTTTGTCCCAGTATTCTTCAATGACTTCATAAACATACGTGACACCGGTGTCTTTTTTATGATGGTAAACAACTCTCATTTCCAC
>JAAYXR010000089.1 GCA_012515785.1 Acholeplasmataceae bacterium
ACCACCATTACCACCATTAATATTAAAGACGACACTATAAGTAATTGGTGTCCATTGGGCAACTAAAGTAACTGAGCCACTTGTTGCTAAGTTAATAACTTCTTCCTTGTCAGCATAAGTTGTAGTATTTAATTTCCAACCAGCAAAATTGTAACCAGTTTTCGCAAAACCATTAGCTGTTAATGCTTGTGCAACATCATAAGTAAATGATTGTGGTGTCATTGTACCATCGCCACTATTAGCATCAAAATTAACCGTGTATGTATTAGGAGTCCAAACGGCATATAAATTATAGGTTCCATTATGGACGCTTGTTAAATTAGAGACTTGTTGTTGGTTATTATATTCTTTATTTCCAGTAGGTGAAATTGCCCATCCAGCAAAGGTATAACCAGTTTTTGTAAAAGTATTAGCTTTTAATGATTGAGCAACACCATATGTAAATGATTGTGGTGTCATTTCATTTTGGCCACCATTCGCATTAAAGACGACACTATAGGTATTTGGTACCCAAATTGCGTATAATTTTACTTCACCACCATCAACTGATGTTAAATCAGAAACTTCTTGTTTATCATTATAAACATGAGTTCCGCCTGGTGAAGTCGCCCACCCGTCAAACCTGTAACCTGTTTTCGCAAATGCATTAGCGGTTAATGGTTGAGTAACACCATATGTAAATGATTGTGGTGTCATTGTATTTTCACCACCACTAGCGTTAAATGAAACTGTGTAAGTAATTGGTGTCCATTGCGCAACTAAAGTCACTGAGCCACTAGTTGCTAGATTGTTAACTTCTTCGCCATCACCATATGTAGTAGCGTTTAATTTCCAACCAGCAAAATTGTAACCAGTTCTAGTAAATAAATTTAATGTTAAGTGTTGTGGTGTGTCATAAATAAATAACTGCGCACTCATGGTGCCTGAACCACCATTAGCACTAAAGTTAACCATATATTGATTCGCTTGCCATTTAGCATAAACTGTAACTGCACTAGCAGGTACTTTAAGAATTGGAGTGCTTAATTCTTGATTGAACCAACCTTTAAATGTATATCCTGCTTTGACCGGAACTTGAGTAATGGTTGAATCAAAATCTAAATCCTCAGCAGCAATAACATTACCACCATTAGTTTCGTAAGTTACCGTATATTTATTAACAGTCCATCTAGCTTCTAAGTTAACATCAGCACTTGGCATAACCGTAAAGACGTAAGGATCAACTTCTCCTGGAATAAACCAGTTAATAAAGGTATGTCCTTCTTTAGTTGGTTCGGCTGGAGCCGAAACTGGAGATCCAGCAGTGCCACTAATCGTATCAACTGGACTACCACCTTTTGAGTCAAAAGTAATATAAATTTCATCTACAAATGTCGCAATAATCGTTAAATGACGAGCTGGCATTTTTGCTCCTTCAAAGACAAACGCTAAACCAGTTTGAACATCTTTCCAACCAGCAAAGACTTTACCTTCGACTGTTTTTGGAGTTTCTGGATTGATTGCAGCATCAAATTCATACCAAACTTCTTTATCAGCTGATACACCATCATTATATTTAATTGTTAATTTGTATGAATTAATTTGCCATTTGGCAACAAAAGTTAAATTAGCATTATCGGTTGTTGTTAAGTTATTGACTACTTGTTTATCATTATAACTTGTCAAATTATGTGTCCAGCCATTAAATGAATAACCTTCTTTAGTAAATAAATTCTCACTTAATGCTTGTGCCACATCATAAGTAAATGATTGAACTGTCATTGTGCCTGAACCACCATTAGCGTCAAATGAAACTGTATAAGTAATTGGCGTCCACTGTGCGATCAAAGTAACTGATCCGCTAGTCGCTAAATTACTAACTTCTTCGCCATCAGCATAAGTTGTAGTATTTAATCTCCAACCAGCAAAATTATAACCAGTTCTCGTAAATGCATTTAATGTTAGATGTTGTGGTGTGTTATATGTAAATGATTGTGAGCTCATCGTACCACCATCACCACCATTAGCATTAAAGTTAACCATATATTGATTTGCCGTCCAAAATGCATATAAATTAAAGGTTCCGTTATGAACACTAGTTAAGTTAGAGACTTGTTGTTGGTTATTATATTCTTTATTTCCTGTAGGTGAAGTTGCCCATCCAGCAAATGTATAACCTTCTTTAGCAAATCCATTATCTTTTAATGCTTGCGTAGCATCATAGGTAAATGGTTGAGCCGTCATGGTGCCCGAGCCACCATTCGCGTTAAAGACGATACTATAGGCAATTGGTGCCCAAATTGCGAATAATTCAACTTCGCCATTGACAGCTGATGTTAAATTAGAAACCGATTGTTTATCATCATAAACGTGAGCTCCATTTAATTCAGTCGCCCAGCCAGTAAACCTGTAACCAGTTTTCGCAAAACCATTTGCAGTTAACGCTTGGGCGATACCATAAGTAAATGATTGTGGTAACATTTCATTTTGACCACCATTGGCGTTAAATGAAACAGTATATGTGTTAGGTGTCCATACCGCATATAAATTAAAGGTTGCGTTATTAACGTTAGCTAAATTAATAACTTCTTGTCCATTATTATAGACTTTATTTCCACCAACTTCAGTTGCCCAGCCAGCAAATGAATAACCTTCTTTAGTAAAGTTATTTAAAGTTAAGGTTTGGCCTGTATCATATGTAAATGATTGCGCCGCCATTGTACCAGTACCACCATTACTATTAAATGCAACTTTATAACTAATTGGCGTCCATTCTGCTACTAGAGTAACTGATCCACTTGGTGCTAAATTACTTACTTCTTCACCATCGATATATGTCGTAGTATTTAATTTCCAATTAGCAAATAAATATCCTTCTTTAGTAAATGAATTTAACGTTAAGGCTTGAGTTACATCATATGTAAATGATTGTGGTAACATCTCGCCAGTTCCACCATTAGCATCAAATGAAACAGTATATGTATTAGCCGTCCAAACTGCATATAAATTATATATACCATTATGGACACTTGTTAAGTTACTAACTTCTTGTCCGTCAACATAAACTTTGGCGCCGCCAATTTCAGTTGACCAACCAACAAATGTATAACCTTCTTTAGTAAATAAATTTAAAGTTAAGGCTTTGGTTACGTTGTAAGTAAATGGTTGATCGGCCATGGTGCCGACGCCACCATTTGAGTTAAATTTAACCGAATATTCATTGGCCACCCAAACTGCATATAAATTAACTGTACCATTATTAACACTAGTTAAGTTAGAGACTTGTTGTTGGTTATTATATTCTTTATTTCCTGTAGGTGAAGTTGCCCAACCAGCAAATGTATATCCAGTTTTAGTGAAGGCATTGGCTTTTAATGCTTGCGGAACATCATAAATAAATAGTTGGTCAGTCATTGAGCCTAAACCACTATTACCATTAAAAGTAACTTGATAAGCATTAGCTTTCCAGTTAGCAACAAAAGTTAAGTTTTTATTATTTTCATTAGTTAAGTTTTTAACTAAAGCTTCATCTTGATAAACTGAACCATCAAAATTCCAACCATTAAAAGTATATCCTTCTTTAGTAAAGATATTAAGAGGCAAACTCTTTTCTACATCATATGTAAATGATTCGGCAGTCATTACTCCTGCACCACCATTATTATCAAATACTATTTGATAAGTAATCGGTGTCCATTCGGCTACTAGTGTAACCGATCCACTTGGTGCTAAATTCTTTACTTCCTCACCATCATTATATGTATCATTATTTAATTTCCAGTTAGCAAATAAATAACCTTCTTTAGTAAAGTTATTTAAACTCAAAGCTTTGGATGCATCATATGTAAATGATTGAGATAACATTTCCCCGTCTCCACCATTAGCATTAAAGTTAACGGTGTATGTATTAGCAGTCCATACCGCATATAAATTAAAAGTTCCATTATTAACTGTTGTTAAGTTATTAACTTCTTGTTGATTACTATATACTTTAGCTCCGCCAACTTCAGTTGCCCATCCGGCAAAGGTATACCCAACTTTAGTAAAGGTGTTAGTCGTTAACGCTTTTGGTTCGTCATAAGTAAATGATTGATTCTTAGTTTGTCCGCCTTCAGCATTAAATTTAACTTGATATTGATTGGCTAACCAACGGGCAACAAGAGTTACACTTCCCTCAGTTACTAAATTAGTAATCGAATCTTTATCAGCATAAATTACCCCGTCAAGATTCCAACCATTAAAATGATAACCCTCTTTAGTAAAAGTATTAGCTGGTAAAGCAACTGTTTGATCATAAGATGCAGTAATACTAGCCATTTCACCAACACCTAAACCTTTATCAAAGTTAATCGTATATTGGTTAGCTGCCCAGATAGCGAATAATTCGAAAGTTCCTAAATGGATACTAGTTAAGTTAGAATATGATTCTCCAACTACATAACTAGTTCCGGTTCCATCACTTTTACTATTCCAACCAGCAAAGGTATAACCTTCAATTACATAATTATGATTCGGAATTATGACATCCTCATCATAAATCATATTGATCGCTTCAATACTACCAGAAGTAACTTTATTGCTGTTTTTATTAAATGAAATAGTATATTCATTTGGAGTCCATTTGGCGACTAATTCAATATCATTCGCTGGCATTTTCTTATCATCAAAAACAAAATCAGCGCCGTTTAAAGTCCATCCAGCAAAACGATATCCTTCTTTGGTTGGATTAGTCGGACGATTTAAGGCAGCGTTAAAATCATATGTATCACTTTCAAGTGTGCTTGCACCTTCTCCGGTTACATATGAAACTGTATATTGATTAATAATCCATTTTGCATATAAGATTAAAGGTTTATTAACAATCTTAGTAAAATCATAAACCTCATCATTTTCTTCTTTATACCAATTATCAAAAGTAAAGCCAACTCTTGTAGGATTAGCAGGCTTTTCGACTCGTTCTTGGTTTGGAACAAGTTGAGTTAAATTTTCATATAACTCTCCACCTTTAGTTCGCAAGAATCTAATTTCATATTCTTCTGGATTCCATTTAGCATACAATTTTAAATTGCGTGCCGGCATCTTATCAAAGACAAATACTTCTTGGAATGTAGCGTCAGTATACCAGTCATCAAAAATATACCCCTCTTTTGTTGGAGCAGTTGGTGCTGATATATCAGCGTTATATTCATATCTTACTGGTTCAATTTCGGTCCCACCATTGCTAAAATAATTAATAGTATAACTATTAATTTTCCATTTGGCATAGATAGTCATATCTTTACCAACTTTTTGGTTAAATTGGAACTTAGTCGTAAAATTAGAATCAATCCACCAACCATCAAACGTGTGGCCTTCTCGGGTCGGATTTTCTACTTCTTCAATTCTATCTCCAATTCTAAATGTTTTATCAGCAATTTGAGGTGAACCCCCATTTAAATCAAATTTAACAGTGTACAATTTGGGCTCGCATGACGCTAAGACTAATAGTAATGCAAACCCTAAAATAAGACTAAAAAGACTAATTATTTTTTTCATTTAATTTACCCCCCCTATATTATTTTTTTATCTTATAAAATTGTCGAAAACTTAATGTTTTTTGTCCACTCCTTTATTCAATATCTCAATTGTATCACAATATTTTTTTATTGCAAGTGCCCCAAAAAGTATGAAACCGCTTCTATTTTCATCACTTTTTATACTATTTATATTCACGCATGATGTTAAATGCTATGTTGAGCCAAAACAAAATTTTCAATTGACGTTTTAAATTTCGGATTAGATTTATCAAAAATTATAAATAACAAGCGTTTTTTTATAAATAAGACCCATTAATTGTAAATTTGTCCCTTAAAATATAAAAAACCACACTGCCGTGTGGTCATTAATTTTAATAAATGGCGATGCAGGCAGGATTCGAACCTGCGACCGACAGCTTAGAAGGCTGTTGCTCTATCCAGCTGAGCTACTGCACCATACCTTAAAGATTATAACAAAACTTCTTACCACTTGTCAAAAGAAAAGA
>JAAYXR010000090.1 GCA_012515785.1 Acholeplasmataceae bacterium
CCAACATTAGGCATTCCTACAATTCCTGCTCTTAACATATTATCACTAAATAAAAAAGGCCTAAGCCTTATTTATTCCCCTTGATCCAAGAAGGTAATTTAGAACTTCCTTTACTCTTTGAAGATTTTTCTTCCTTTGGAGGTTCTCTTTTTATTTGTGGTGTAGGTATTTCATTGGCTTCATGTGTGTTTTCGTTTTGTGACCATTTCATTTGCTCTAAAACTGCTCTTGCTAAATCCGAATCTTCTTCTTTGGTACGCAGTTCTAATCCAGTAGCAACTATAGTTACAACTAATTCATCTTCTAAGTCACGATTAATTGTCGTACCCCAAATAATATTAATTTCATGTGAAGTGGCATTTCTAATTTCCGTTAAGACAGCTTCCATTTCAAAGACTGTTAAATCGGTACTTGCGGAAATATTAACAATTGCATCAGTAGCTCCGTCAATACTAACATCCAAAATATCTGAATAAATTGCTTTTCTAGTTGCTTCAACAGCTCTTGTGTTACCACTAGAAATTCCAATTCCCATTAATGCCGTGCCTTTATTTTCCATAACCGTTCTAACATCAGCAAAGTCAACATTAATCATTCCCGGAACGGCAATTAATTCAGCAATTCCTTGAACCCCCTGACGCAAAATATTATCTGATTCTCTAAAAGCGTCTAAAAGACGAGTACTTGTATCTGAAATTTTTAATAGTCGGTCATTTGGAATTACGATTAAGGTGTCAATATATGGACGCATTTCTTCAATTCCTTTAATCGCATTTTTCATTCTTGTTGGCCCTTCTATTTGGAAAGGTTTGGTTACAATTCCAACAGTCAGTGCTCCTAATTCTTTAGCGATTCTAGAAACTACTGGTGCCGCACCAGTTCCGGTGCCCCCACCCATTCCGGCCGTGATAAAAATCATATCAGCGCCTGATAAGACTTTTTTAATTTGTTCTTCTGACTCTAAAGCTGCGTCACGACCAATTTCTGGTTTTTGTCCTGCACCTAGACCTTTAGTTAATCGTTTACCAATTACGATTCTTTCTTGAGCGTGAGAATACAGCAAGTCTTGTTGATCAGTGTTAATTGCGACATATGATACACCCTTAACATCGTTTTCGATCATCCTATTAACTGCGTTCCCTCCACCACCACCGACACCAACCACCTTAATATTAGGTTTTAGTGACTCTTCAAAGTTATTATCTTCAAAATCATTCTCGTAATCTCGAAATGTCATATTCTACCACTCCTACGTTAATATAGTTTACTATATTTTATTAATAAAATAAAATATTAAATGAAAATTTGTTAATAATTAGTATTTTTATAGAAATCTTTGCGAAAATCAAGAAGTCTATCTTCTTTAATGGCTTTTCTAATTTCAGCCATTAAATGTTTAATGTAAAGTAAATTTTGATATGTAATAATTCTTGATGCAAGAATTTCACTTTCTCTAAATAAGTGTCTCACATAACTTTTTGTATATTTAGAAATTGGACTTTCGATATTTGGATCAAGTGATGACATATCAAATTTGTATTCTAATTTTTTAATGTTGTATTTACCGGTTGTTGATAAAACCATCCCGTGTCTTGCGTTTCTAGTCGGCAATACACAGTCAAACATGTCAATTCCTCTAATAACTCCTTCAACTAAATCTTCAGGAGAGCCAACGCCCATTAAATATCTTGGTTTATCAAATGGCAAGATATCATTTAAAAACTTAGTAATCCGGTGCATTTCCTCTTTTGGTTCACCAACAGATAAACCGCCAATTGAATAACCATCAAAGCCAATTTTGATTAATTCTTCAGCTGAATGACGCCTTAAATCTTCATACAGTCCACCTTGAACAATTCCAAATAATGCTTGATTGGTTTTTAAATGATCTTTTCCTCTTTTAGCCCATCTTAAGGTTCTTTCTAAAGAGTTTTTTTGATATTCATAACTCGCTTTTGCTGGCGGACATTCATCAAATGACATAATAATATCTGCACCAATCGCCTCTTGAATTTCAATTGAAAGCTCAGGAGATAAAAATAATTCTTCACCACTTTTATGATGTTTAAAATATACTCCTTCTTCTTCAATTTTACGAAGCCCAGATAGAGAAAAAACTTGAAAACCACCACTATCAGTTAACATTGCCCCATTCCAGCGCATCATATTTTTAACCCCATTATGAGCTTTAATTACGTCAACTCCGGGCTCTAACCATAAATGATATGTATTTGATAAAATTAATCCTTCGGAAACTTCAGAAATCTCCGTTGGATTTAATGTTTTCACCGTTCCTTTTGTTCCAACTGGCATAAAAATTGGAGTTTCAAAAACGCCGGATGGCGTTGTTAATTTTCCTAATCTTGCTCCACTTTGTTTACATACATGTAAAACTTCAAATTTAATCAATTTATTCACCATATTAATTATATCATAAAAAAAGACTAAACACTCTATAGAGAATATGAAAGTGTTTAGCCTTTACAATTAGTGTTTTTTTAGTTTAATTAAAAGTCATAGGTTCTCATTATTTCAGCTGGACTCTTTCTTAAAAGAGTTAAAACTGGAATGATTCCGGCTAAAATATTGATTGCATAAACTAAGACCACTCCTAGTAATAAGGTTGGATAATGCGGCTTAATCATAGCTAGTGTACCGATGGTGCTAGCCGCAATTCTTATGAAAATTCCAACGCTAATTAAATAACCAATTAGCGACGTTAAGGTAGTTAAAACGATAATATCGTCAATAAAAATTTTAACAATTTCAAATCGTTTGACTCCTAAACTACGATAAACATTGATTTGATAGATATGTCTTAACATCTCAGACTTATTAATAAAGAAATAACCCAATGCCGATAGTAAGAAAATTACGAAACTAAAAGTAAGAGTTCCGGCTAAATTGATCGTTTTTTCATCTAATTGCTGTTTTATTTGTATATCTCTTGAATTTTTAACTTCATATTTATTACTTAATCTTTCGATTAATGCTTTATCGGTCGTAAATAATTCTTTAGCTTCTCCCTTATTTTGAAATGTCTCATTAAAATTAGCCATTAATTCCAGTGGAGCCATAAACTGATATTTACTTAATGAATCTACCTTAACTGCTCCAACGACCCTAAATGTTAAAGGGACAGATGTTTTTCTGCCCGGTATATTAAACTCAACATTGTATGTTTCTGGAGCAAAAACATAAGTATCAGGATTTTCTATTCCAAGATAATCTTGAATGACTAAAACTTCAATCACATTTTCATTAAATACTGTTGGCATTACTCCGTAAGTTAGCGTATATTCTTGAAATTCAAGCGGTGTTATATAATTATATGTTGATTGTTCAAAAACGGTTGATGCCGTAATTGCATTAGCTACTACTCGAGTTGAAAAAACTAATGACGAGATGCGTTTTGAAATTCCTGATATCGTAAATTTTTTGTTTCCATATGCATTAACTTGTTTGCCAATCAAAGCTTTAATATCGTAAATTCCCATTTCTTCTTTACTTCTAGTTAAAGTTTCGGCAATACTTTTAGTAATTACGATTTCATTATCATTTTCTGGAAGTTTTCCATGTAATAATTCATCAGCTTTAATTTGATCAGCAGGAACAAATCTAACTGAGGCTACTGAATAACTTAGTCTATTACCAACAGAAAATAATTGAATTTCAGTATTTGAATAATAGCCCTCTCTTAGTAAAAATAAATTGTTTTCGCCTTCAATCGTTATTGGTTTATTACTTTCACTATCACCAATCAAATACATATCTTTATCAGATAAATATTCTTCTTGAATTCCAACAGTAAATAAATTACCAATTCTAATCGCCCCGATTGCAATTAATGCTCCAGAAATTAATAGCGCTAAAAATAAAAGTTTCCCTCTAAATGATTGATTAAATAGTTTTGAAAACGCAACTCTTATATTATTTTTAAGGGAAAATAATTGACGTTTACCAAGTTTATTTTCATCAATTGATAAATCTTGATATTCAAAGTCCGTTTGACTTAAATCTTCTGGTTTAGATTCAACTTTTTCATCGAAAATTTTGACTCGACTATTTTCATTAAGTAAATCAACTCTAACATTTTCACTTGACTTGATATATAAAGTTCCATCTTGGAAAATAAGAGAAACATTTAATTTGTTTTTATTATCACCAAAATATTCAATATATAAGTTTTCATTTTCAATTTTTTCTTTAGTTTCTAATTCCGATAAATAAATTTCGTTATCTCTAACAAACTCATCAGTGACACCTGATTTATTTTCTTCATCACTAGTAATCTTACCATCTACTAAAGTGATAATTCGATCACTATAATATTTAGCAATTGATTCTTCGTGAGTAACTAAAATGACTAATTTATACTCACTAATTTTTCTTAAAATGTTCATCACTTCAATTTTATTTTTAGAGTCAATATTTCCAGTTGGCTCATCAGCAATAATAAAATCAGGATTTTTAACTAGGGCTCTAGCTATTGCCACGCGTTGTTGTTGACCACCTGAAAGCTCGTTAGCTTTCTTGCGTTTAAATGGTAACATATTAACTAAATCTAGGGTATATTCTACTCTTTCTTTAATAAACTTATCATCATTTACCCCTAACATTTTTAGAACAAAAGCAACATTATCAAAGACTGATAAATTATTAAATAAATTGTAGTTTTGGAAGACATATCCAATCCGTTTAGATCTTATATTATCGAAATCATAAATCTTACGACCTTCAAATAAAATTTCACCACTAGTTGGTTTGTCTAAACCGCCCACAATATTCAAAATCGTTGTTTTTCCGCTTCCCGAGTGCCCAAAGAGAGTAACAATCCCCTTAGCAGGAAATGCGATAGTAACGTCGTTTACCGCCTTTACTTCATTGGAGCGACCTTTATTAAATGATTTATAAACGTTTTTTAGTTTAATCATCTTAGATCACCTCCTCAATTTGTAAATTCTTAATGACCGTGATCTTAAAGATACGTTTATTAAACCTAAAGCCTAACCAGATCGAGAACAACATAAATAGGATAAATAAGATGAGGTAATGGTGCCATCCAATCATTCTAAAATCAATGAAACTAGCTGGAACAAAAATGTTTAAAATAGTTACAATAGTCATTAATCCAATATAGGCAAACAAACTAATTAATATTTGTTGGAATATCACTAATTGACCAATAGTTTTTTCATTTGTACCTATTGATCTAAAGATGGCAAAGTCTTTCTTTCTAGCGTTCATACTATTTCGAATTACTAATCCTAAAATTGCATATAAAAATAGTAAATTTAATAACGCACCACCAAAGATAATTACCGAAACAATTTGTTTTAATAATAATATACCGTCACCTTCTGTTGGTGAAAAAGTTCTAATTTGATAAACTGTTTTATCTAAACTGGAGATAACTAAATCTGCATCAATTTTATCATTAACAATTAAAGCAATTTCATATTGGTCGTTATAAACTGTTTCAGCAATTTCAGATAACTTATTATAAGTAATACTAATCTCATAAACATCATTATTTGAAACATACTTAGTATCTGCTAAGGATAAATTATAATATGATTTATTTTGATCCTTTACTTCTAATACTGTTGCATTATCTACAAGAGGAGAAGGAATCAAAAAATCAACTGGCTCAACACTTTCGTAATTCGTATATGATAATTTATTAGGAGTACCATTAATATAAAGGTTAGAATTTTTAGCCACTTCATTAACGAAGAATTTAAATCCTAAATTGTTTGGTGTTCCAAATCTTTCATCTAAATATAAAATACCTTTTTTATCTTTAGAAAAACCAGTAACTTTAATTTTAATTTTTTCATTAGCCGCATCCCATGTTTGACCGGGAACCATTAAATAAATTTCTTCATTAACTTTAAATAAAGCTCTAAGGTCACTTGATAAGATAACTTCATTTACTGCTTGCGCTGGTTTACCGCTGATAAGTTCGCCTTTTCCTTTAGAGAAAATCGTATTATGACTAACTCCACTAATACCAACACTACGATTTTCGCCATCAAGTGGCGCTAGTCTAAGGGAATTATTCGAATCAAAGAATAACATATTACTCTTAGCAACACTAACCACATTTGGGTTTGACTTAAACGAATTTAGTTCTGCTTCTGAAATTGGGGCCCCGTCATGGCGCTGCACACCAATTCGATTTTCAGTATACATATTGCGACTAAACCACATATCGGTATTTAAATTATCAATTTCATTTACTATCGCCTGTCCTCCAG
>JAAYXR010000091.1 GCA_012515785.1 Acholeplasmataceae bacterium
AATGCTTGAGCACCACGCGCTTTAGCATCATCAAGATTCATCTGAGTTACATTTACTTTATGACTTTCTTTAATTTCCTCGTTGACAAGTTTTTCCATTTTTAATAACTCGCTAGTGGTTGGAAACGTAAAGTTGTTAAAATCAAATCTTAAGGACTCACTTGAAACTCTTGATCCGTGTTGGTTAACATGTTTACCTAAGACATCTTTTAATGCTTTATGTAATAAATGAGTTGCTGAGTGGTTTTTAATAATATCATTGCGGTTATCTTGGTCAATATTAGCTACAACCATTTCACCAACTTCAAATGCTGGTTCAATAATATGTAAGTGTTGACCATTAGGTAGTTTAATTACGTCTAAAACTTCTAAACCATTAATTGATCCTTTATCAGAAACTTGGCCACCGCTCTCAGCGTAAAATGGAGTTTTATCTAATACAATTCCTTGGTCAAATACAGCAATAACTTTACTGTTTGTTTTTAATTCAGTATAGCCAACGAATTTAGATTCTAATTCAAATCTTAAAAATCTTTCATCTTGAGTATGCATCGAACCTTCAACTAAGCGACTGCTTCTTGAACGTTCTTTTTGAAGCTCTAGTTCCTCATTAAAACCATCAAAATCAACTTTTAAATTATGTTCACTAGCATATTCTGCAGTTAATTCAATTGGGAATCCATAAGTATCAAATAATTTAAATGCATCCTTTCCAGATATTACCTTATCAGCTTTAGCAAGTAGTAAATTAAATTGACGTTCTCCTTCAGTTAATGTTTGTAAGAATTTTTCTTCTTCAATTAAAATTATCTTTTTCACAATTAAAACATTATCTTTAACACTTGGATATTGAATTTCCATAATTTTAACGACATCATCCACTAAAAGATGCATAAATGGCTCGTTTAACCCTAAAGTTCGACTATGTTTTAATGCCCTTCTTAATAAGCGGCGTAACACGTAACCACGCCCTTCATTAGAAAATACTGCACCGTCTGATAACGCCATCGTAATCGTTTTACTGTGATCAGCAATAATTTTATATTCTTTTTGACCTGAATACGGAACTCTTGAAAGACTTTCAACATGTTTTATTATTGGCATAAATAAATCAGTTTCAAAGTTAGTTTTAGTATCTTGAAAAATACTAACAATTCTTTCAAGACCAGCTCCAGTATCAATATTTTTATTTGGTAATTCCGGATATTCCTCACGTTTTAATCCTGGTTTTGAGTTATATTGAGAAAATACAATATTCCAAATTTCAATGTAACGGTCGTTTTCAATATCATCACGAATTAATTCAATTCCTCTATGATCAAATTTTTCACCGCGATCAAAATAAACTTCAGTACAAGGGCCACATGGACCTTCACCAATTTCCCAAAAGTTTTCTTCTGAGGCAATAATTCTTGATTCGGGAACTCCTAATCTTAACCAATGACTTTTCGCTTCAAAATCGGTTGGATAATATGTAAAATATAAATTGTTTAAATCAAATCCAAAATATTTCGGACTAGTTAAAATTTCCAAGCCCCATTCAATCGCTTCTTTTTTGAAATAATCACCAATTGAAAAGTTTCCAAGCATTTCAAAAAAAGTGTGATGTCTACTAGTTAATCCGACATTTTCAATATCGTTAGTACGAATACACTTTTGAATATTAGTCATCCGCTTGTTTGGTGGTATTTGTGAGCCGTCAAAGTATTTTTTTAACGGAGCAACTCCGGCATTAATCCAAAGTAATGTTGGATCGTTAACCGGAACGAGCGGACTTGATTCAATTATTGAATGTTTTTTACTTTCGAAAAATTTTAACCAAATTTCTCTAACTTGTTGTGCTGTTAGTTTCTTCATATGTATCCACCTTCATTTTAAATATAAAATCGTCCTTTATTATTCAAAGGACGACTAATATGTTTTAATTAAATTGCTAACTAAATTTAAGATTTTAGCCACCTATAATATTTTATCATATAAAATATAAAAAAACGTATAGAATGATTATTATAAAATAATTAGATAACTAAAATTTAAAAGAACTACTCGACTTTAATGGTAGCAGCCCATTTTTTGTATTGGTCTAAATTAGCATCAAAATTTTCTGTAAGACAACCAAAGTTCATTGTATAGAAAGTTTCTGCTCCTTCAAAGGTTAATAACATATATTTATAAATTTTATCATTTCCTTCATTTTCATAATAAGCATATAAATATCTAACGCCTTCACTAGTTTCTCCTTCTAATATTTCTGAATCAGCTTTATTACCAGCAACTAGTACCGCTTTCATGTATTGTTCTAAGGTTTTAATATTACTTGAAACTAGTGGTGCTTTCGGTTCGCTATACGCATCAAACATATGTTTTTTAGATGTCAACCAAAGAATTTGTTTATTTCGATTTGGTTCTCTTTCAGTAAATTCAGTAGTTAAAGTAACTTCAACCCCGCCACCTTCAAATGTATGGTCTTGAATAATAGTAAAAGTGAGGTTTTCACATCCTGCTAATGTAAAGATACTACCAATTAGAATCAATATTGACAATATTTTTCTCATTTTTTTACCTCCTTTTATTTATTTTCGTTGTTTTTGGTATGAACTGTAATTTGTTTACGTGGAATAACAATTCCTTCTTTATCGAATAATAATTTTAGTTCACGGTTAATTGCTCTTCTTGCCGGGAACTTATCAATGTCTAATGTTTTAATATTGACTCTAATAATAACTCCTCGTTCATCAAATCCATTAACACCGCCATAATAAGGTCCTTCAACAATTGTTGGTACTTTTTCGGCCATTTCTTCAAAGTTTTCTTCTAAAATTCTTTCCACTCTTTCTAAGCTTTCATCATAAGGAATTGGAATTTCAATAATAGTAATAATTAAGTTGTTAGAGGCATTAATGGTATTTCTAATATCTGAGTTGCTAACAATTTTAATATCTCCTAAAAGAGATTGAATTTTAGTTGTCCTAATTCCAATTTCAATAACTTTTCCGTTAAAACCATTAATTTCAACCATATCACCAACTTTAAATTGTTCTTCAAAAATGATAAATAGCCCTGCTAAAACGTCTTGGATTAAACTTTGAGCACCAAAAGATAAGGCTAAACCCAAAATTCCAGCACTAGCTAATAACGCTGAAGTTTGAACGCCCCACACCGATAAAATGATAAAAATACCAACTATCATTAAGGTATATTTTAAGATACTGGTAATTAATTTGCCCATCGTTTGGGCTTTAGATCCTTGGATGGTAATTAATCTCATAATTAAATAAACTATTTTATTAATTGCCCAAATAAAGACGATAATAACAACTGTTTCTAAAATATGAACATAGTTATTACCAATAAAGGCAACAAAGTTGAAAAACTTACCAATAGTATTAACGGATAGTTCATATAAAATTGTTCCTTCTTTAAAAATAAATTGACCTAAAAATCCAAAAAACAGGAAGATTATGGCCGCACTAGTTAAGATAATAAACCAAATTTTATCCGCCAATGCCTTTTTAGACCACCAATTTTCTTTTTCAGGGATTGGTGTCGGTTGTTTTGTTTCTTCTTCGTCTCTTTCAAAAATATCCTTTTGTTCCATGTTTTATTTCCTCCTTTAATTTATTATCACGGCATTGTAAGTGAGATATTTTCACTTACTAAGATAACAGTACCATACATATCTTTAACAGTGACAGTAATGTTTGTATAAATTTGTGGTACCAAAAATTCGACATATGTATCAGAAGCTAAGGCTTCGTTTGGATCAAACGTTACCGCTTCTATTGATATTTCAAATAAGAAAACTGTATTTATATCGGTATAAGTATTTTCGAAATAAATTCTTAAGGTGTAATCATCATTTCCAGCTTCCGGATTAAAATACTCACCACCAGAAACATGAATCTCATCTTGAAGATAAGGATTGGTATAAATTAATTCTTCCATATAAATAATTCGATCTGGGTTTTCCATAATAACTTTATAAATATAAGTATCGCCATCAATTGGATATTGAATTACAATTTGAGAATCATATGATGATTTAACTAACTCGTTATTATGATAAATTTCAACTCTAGTCGTTTCAATTACTGTTTGGTTATCAAAATCATAAGACCACTCTAAAGACCAGTTTTTAGCCGTATAATTAGTAAAGACTTCTGGATAGACAAAAACGTTGGCGCCACCAATGGCAATGCCATTATAAAGTAGTTCGACTTGGGTATTACCATAGTTATCAACTGGTAATTCCCCCATGAGACTATCATAGGCAATTGGGATTGATGATATTACATTTTGTGAATCCGTTCCGACAATTTCATAAGTCGCATTTGGATCGGCCGGTGCTCCCTTTAAAGTAATGTCATACATTACTAGATTATTATATGGAGTAAGTGTTATTTCGGCATAAATTTCTGAATTATCTAAGATTCGCTTAGCAAGCAGTTCCGCTTCTTGATTAATATATCCGTAAACCGCCACTTGATAAACCGAAATTAATGAAGTAAATGGTAATCCTATAACTGGTTCATAACTATAATTAAAACTTTCAATAGTTTCTTGATTTGCATTTTGCATTTCAAATGAATAACTACTAAAATGGCCGCTCGGATAAGTTGATTCCATTTGCATTAAAATTTCATAACGCTTATAGTCATTGTAATAAATAATACTAGCATTAGTAATTGATAACTCACCTAATGCCGGGGCATTAATTAAAGATATTTTACTAAAAGTATTGATATGGTTATCATTTAAATCAGTAATCCTAACATTAATCACTTCATATTCTTGTGGGACTTCAATTTCTAAATAACCTACATTAAGTGCAACTTGATATTCACCGATTGTGGCAACACCATAATCGACAATAAATTTTAAATTAGTTGATTGGTCAATAAAGGTGTGAGTAAAATTAATTTTCAATTTATAATCGGTAGTTCCGATAATTTGTGTATACTGGCCATTAGTAATTGAAATAGTGTTATGAAGGGTTGGGTTGATGTATTTATAGTTTTTCGTATAAATCAACATATCAACATCGCTTATTAAATATACTTTAAATTGATATTGACCCAAATCAACAGCATTTTGAATTTCAGTTTCATTACTATTTGATGTTTGTAAGAGTTCGCTATTTAAATAAGCTTCAATTTTTAGTGGTTCAGTAATATTTTCATTAGTCTCTAAACTACCAATAAAGCCTCCCTCAAATTCAGAGAAAATAATCTCGACAGTTGGTAAAATAAAGACTTCTCCACCACCAATAATTTGGTTGTCATAATATAATTCAACATTAGCCGTTCCGTAATTAACTACCGATATTTCTCCAGTCAATGATAAGTGGGTAATTGGCGTTATGGCATGTGACCCCTTCGAATCATCAACATGAATTTCAATTACGGCAGACTCATTAGGAGTAGACTCATATAATGTTACTTCATAAGTAAATAAATTATTGCCAGAATCCAATACAATTGTCCCAAAAACTACATCACTATTTAAATTTGATTGAGCTAGTTTTTGTTTTTCTTGATCTTTGTAACCATAAACAACAACACTCAAATCCGGATCGGGATTCGCAATCGGGATCGACATAAAACTTGAATAATCTAACACTTCTTCACTAATAGTATCTAAATTTGCATCTAATACTGCGAAACTAAATTTTTCAAAATAATTTTGCGGATAAGTTAAAGTCATATCAAGCATAATCTCATATTGCTTGAAATCATTATTATATGCAATATAGGCATCATTGATACTTAGATTGCCAGTAACTGGGGCAAAAGTTAACGGAATGTTTTCGTGTGTAGAAATAACGTTATCATTTAAATCTTTAACGGTGATGTTAATGGTTGTAAATTCTTCTAAAACTTCGATTTCTAAGTATGTATTAGTAACTGGAACTTGATATTCTCCAATCACTGAAATGCCATTATCAACATTAAAGATTAAAACCGTATTTCGATTAATAAATGTTTCTGTAAAATTAATTTTTAATTTATAATTAATATTTCCAGAAATATTTATGTATTCACCACCAGTAATCGTAATGGTGTTATGAAGTGATGGATTAATATATGTATATTCAGCGGTTGTAATTTCATATTTTATCTGTTCTACTATAATTGAAACCTTAATAGTATAAGTGGCTAGATCAACTGCATTATTAACTATTAGTTCATTACTATCAGTTGATACTATTAATTCATCATTTAGATACGCTTCAATTGAAATTGTTTCAATAATATTCGTATTACCAAAGTCGGCAGAAGCTACAAATGACTGATCAAGAGTGGAAAAGTTAAGTTCAGCCGTTGGTAAAATATAGACAGAACCGCCACCAATAATATCACCGTTATAATATATCTCGATTGCCGTATTTCCATAATTATCGACTAACATCTCGCCGTCTAAAGTTTCATATGAAACTAGTTGAGATATAACTTCTCCCATAGCATCAATGACTAAAATTTCAATAGTTGCGGTTGGATCTGGGATTGGTTCAAGCAATGTAATTCCAAATGTGAACCGGATATTGTCTGGAGTTAGTGATAATATTCCTAATGGCTGTTGTTGATTTAAAGAACTTTCAGCTAACTTATGCTTATTACGGTCAATATGACCATAAACGATAACGCGATAGAGTAAATTTGGTTCTTCAGTTAATGGTAATGACATAAAGTCAGCATAATCATATGTTAATTCATTAATTGTGTTTAAATTCTCATCGACTATTTGAAATGAGTAACTATCAAAGTAATTTTCTGGATAAGTCGAAGTCATTTCAAGAATTATTTCGTATTGTTTATAATCGTTATTATAAGCGATATAAGCATTATTAATTATTAACTCCCCATCACTAGGTGGTGGGAATACTAAATTAATATTTTCAAATTCAAAAAGAATATTTTGGTAAAGATCAGTAATTAAAACATTAATGCTTGGATAGATTTGGTCTACCTCTAATTCGACACAATTATCGATTAATGGAGTTTGATACCTACCAATTTCACCAGCATTATTTCTAATGATGAAGACGACTTCTGTTTCTGGATTAACGTAGGTATGACTAAAATTAATCAATAATTTATAAGAAGTACTACCAGCAGTTGGATTAAAATATTCGCCGTAAGTTATCGAAATCGTTTCAGGTGGCATTGGCGTTTGATAAAGATATTGATATCTTATAATTTCATACTCTATATCGCCAATTAAAATTAACCTAATTTCATAGATATTACCATCAATTGCATCATAAATTTCAATTTCATTAGTATATCCATTTTGAAGAAATTGATCATTTAAATAAACTTCCATTCTTACACTTTCAGTAACATTAGTATTACCAAATGAATAAGTGGCAATAAATGATGTCTCTAAAGACGTACAACTAATTGAAGCGGTTGGTAAGACAAAGACAGTACCGCCCCCAATAACTACTTCTTCATAAACTAATTCCACATATGTATTGCCATAATTGACAATTGACATTTCGCCAAAACCATGACCATGATTAAATAATAAGGTTTCTGAATATATTTCTCCTAAGGAGTCGGTTGCGACTACATTAAGTTCAAAATTATCAAGCGAATCAACATTATACGGAATGACAAAATAATCAAAACTATTATTATTTGCATATAATTCAACAGTAGCAAATATAATTTCATTATCTAATGGTCTTTCATCTAAATTATTTAAGACTCCATCTTTATATCCATATACTTTAATTACCGATGATGGATTAATACTATCAATTGGGATTAACAATGTATCAGAATAACTAAAATCATATCTAATAGAATTATCTACAACTTCAACTTCATAACGTTCAAAATATCCAACCGGATAAGTATTAGTCATTTCCAAAATTATTTCATATTCTCTTTGATTTGAATTATATGAAATATTAGCACTATTAATAATTAACTCTCCCGTAATTGGAGGTGTGATACCTTTAATATATATTGGGCCAAAAATTTCATATCGTTCATTATTGTTATTTCTAATTAAAACAAGTGATAAATAATAGTTACGGAATTTATCATATATAATTTCAAACGATAATTCTTCAGTAATTAATACTTCAATTATTTCTCCGCTTTCTACGTCTTCTAACGCAGCATAGATTTGATATTCATCAGTTAAATATTCATCAATTTCTAATAATCCAATAATTGAAGAATCTGTTAATTCGTAATTTACGTACACGTAAGGATAAATATAAATCGTTTCTTTTAGAAGAATTTGCTCTTTTAAACCAACTTTTCCTTTAACGACAATTCCAAAATCTCCTTGAACTAATTCTTCCATCAGAAAATTACCATAAATCATGTGTCCATCCATTTCATCTTGTTTATGAGTATTAGTTTCAATAACTTTTGATCCAGAAATTAATTCAACTTCAATATTTCCTCTTAACATATTGAAATGATCTTCAATAATTAATTCATAGAAGATTTCGCTACCATGTGCTCCGTAATATATGTTGACTGTTGGCAAATTATTAGTTGTTAATTTTTCTTCATAAATAGTATTCCTTTTAGGAGAGTTCGCAATTATTCTTAATTCATAAGTTTGATTAATTTTAACTCCTGGTATTCTCAAATAATAGCCACTTACCGCTTCATGGTCTTCCATATAAATGGTTTCTAGACCACTTAATATTTGAATAGTTATTTTTTGATCCTTGATTTGACTTATATTAAACAAATCAAAATCAAGGAGCAATTCATCTCCGTACTGCGAAAAATCATTCATTTTAATATATGGTTTAGCTTCAGCTTTTATCTTTTTCTCATAAAATATTTGTTCGCCAAAACCAATATCACCACGAATCGTAAAGTTATATTGCCGATTTAAAACAATAGAAAAGGTGCCGCTTTGTAAACCAAGGACACCTTCAATTTCTTGCATATCATTATTTGCTTCTAATCTAATTACTAAAGATTCAACTTCAATATTTGAATCAATTGCATCAATATTTACTTCATAATGAAGAGTTTCTTCTTCGATATAGAGATAATTAAAATCAATATTAGGCTTTCTAAAAACTTGTGAGGTCGAAGCTGTTACGGCAGCAACACCGACTACTGTTCCTAGTAATAACTTAGGCAGCATCTCCATAAACAGTCTTCTAAATTCACTATTTTTCCACTTTTGCCCCAAATTTTCCTTTTCTTCTCTATATGACATCTTATTTACCTTAGGAAGTATTAAACTTCACATTATATTATACATCCCATGTATAATAAATGTAAATATCTTTTAAAATTTAACCATATAATTTCCCCATTACATAGTTAACAAATTTTATTGGTAATAGACGATATAAAAATAAGAAAAACTTATATTGAACTCCAACTACTTTTCTAACTGGAGGTCGTTTTTTCATTATGTTACGATACATTACTTTGGACACATACTCAACTGACATTCCATTTCTTTCATCTTTTTCCATAACTTTTACCGAACGATCAATTCTTTTACCGTAGTATTTAGAATTAGACTCATTTTTCTTTCGGTTATCAGTAAAGCCGGTTTTAATATCTCCAGGCATAAAATCAATAACTCTTATTCCAAAAGGTTTAACTTCAATATTTAATCCTTCTGAATATAATGAAATTGCCGCCTTATTCGATGAATAAAAAGTTTGAAAGGCAATAGGTAAAACTCCGGCAACCGATGAGATATTACAAATTCTTCCAAAGCCATTTTCTCTCATATATGGAATTACTCGATTACTAATATTAACCGTACCAAAAAAGTTAATGTCAAACATCCGCTTAGCACTTTCCATTTCTGTGTCTTCCACGGCACCAGAAATTCCCATACCGGCAGAATTAATTAAAACATCAATTCTGTTTTCTTTTGCGTATATTTCATCAACTATTTGGTTAATTCTTTCATGATCAGTAATATCAGCTTGATAATGGGTTAACCCCTCAAGCAAAACCTCTCTACGGGAGATTCCGTAGACAGTATGTCCTTTTTCAATAAACTTTTTGGCGTTAGCAAGGCCAACTCCTGAAGAAACGCCAGTTATAATAACAATCACTATTCGTCGCCCTCTATCTCAGGATAATTCAAGACTAAATTAGCTATAACTTCAACCGCTTTATCAATAATCTCATGAGTATGGGTTGCCATTAAACTAACTCTAATTAAACATTCTCCTTTTGGAGTGGCTGGTGGAATAACTGGATTAACATAAACTCCTTGATCAAATAACTCTAAACAAATTTTAAAAGTTCTAATAATCTTATATGTATAAATTGGAATAATTGGAGTTTCAGATTCAATAATTGGAACTCCTAATTCTTTTAATCTTTTTCTCATATAATTAGCATTATCAGCTAATTTTTTAACTCGTTCTGGATTTGCCTTTAAAATATCTAAAGCTGCATTTGCACTAGCGGTATTAGCAGGTGGAATCGCCGCAGAGAAAATATAAGGACGCGAATTATGACGAATATAATCGACTACTTTTCTTGAGGCGACAACATAGCCGCCAATTGAAGCAAGTGATTTAGAGAATGTACCCATAATAATATCGACTTCATTTTCTAATCCAAAATGATGGGCAGTTCCTTTTCCTTTTGGTCCAATAGTACCAAAACCATGAGCATCATCAACCATGACTCTAGCACCATATTTTTTCGCAAGTCTAACAATTTCCGGAAGATTAGCGATATCTCCACCCATTGAAAAAACACCATCAGTAACGATTAACTTCCCAGCATTAGGATCAGCATTAGCTAATTGTCTTTCTAAATCTTCCATATCATTATGGTTATAGCGAACCATCTTTCCATATGAAAGTCTAATTGCATCATAAATTGACGCGTGATTTTCTTTATCACTAAAAATTAAATCATTACGTCCAACGATCGCTGAAATAATTCCTAAATTAGTTTGAAAACCAGTTGAAAATAAAGTGCAATCTTCTTTATCTAAAAAGTCTGCTAAATCACGTTCTAATTTTAAGTGGATATCTAAAGTTCCGTTTAAAAAACGTGATCCAGAAACACCAGTTCCATATTTTTCTAAAGCTTTTAATGAAGCTTTAATAACTCTTTCATCTGAAGTTAGTCCTAAATAGTTATTAGAACCAAACATCATGACTTCTTTACCTTCCATTTCAACAATTACATCTTGTTTTGTTTGAAGTTTGTGAAAATAAGGGTAAATCCCAGCAGCTTTTGCTTCATCAACTTGTGTAAATTTTTTTACTTTTTCAAATAAATCCATAATTATGCCCTCTGATATGGTAATTTAATTCGTTCTCTATAGACTTTTTTAACTTTTGGCTCTCTTTGAACGCCACTACGGAACAATATTTTAAAGAATAATGGCGCGCCAACAGTCGCCCATCCAGCAATAATAAAATATCTAATCGCATCAAAACCTAAGTTTCGTCTTGGAATTGATTCACCTTGAGATACTTTAGCGTATGGTAAAAGGTATTTTAGTCCTTGTTGTAACGCAACCACTACTGCAATACCAAAAATGAATTTAAAAATTTGTACACCAACTCTTTTATCTTTTGGTTCAAATTTAATTACTTTCTTTTCAAACCAATAACCTAAGGCAAAGGCTATAAAGGCTCCTGCTGCTTGAAATAATTGTTTGTTATAAAGTTTTTCAATTTTTAGAAATAGGATTACTGCCATTCCTGCAACAAATAAAGGAACTAAAGCAAAGCCAATCCACTCTTCTTTTTCGGTTTTAGAAAACAACCAATAAACTAAAGTTACGGCAAGGAAACCAAGAGCAATACCAGCTAAAACATCAGTTAAGTAGTGTTGTCCAAGATAAATTCTTGAAAATGGTATTAAAATTATATTTAAAATCATTAAAAAATTAACAAACTTATTTTTCGATTTCTTAAGAACTCCTATCGAGATAGAGCTTGCCGTACTACTATGACCTGAAGGCATTGAATAACTGAGTTCACCATACGACTCGGTAGCTGGGGTACCAATACTTCTAACGATATTAGAGTCTTGATAAGGTCTTAATCTTTTAAATGCAACTTTTAATCCACCAACAATGATGGTGCTACCTAAAAAGGCAGTGACAAACTGATAAGCCCATTTTTTATCAATTAGCCAAAAAATTAATAAGGCTACAGCGATAAATAAATACGCCTCTCCTAAATAACTGATATAGATAAAAGCTTTATCTATAATCGGATTTACACTTAGTTTTTGGACAAATTCAACTATCCTAAGTTCATACCACGTAAAGTTCATGTTATTCCTCCTTTAGTCTCTTTAAATTATAATATTTAAAGTCAATATTGTCAATTCTAAATTGATTATCGACAATTATATTACGTTTTTTTAATAAATTTATAACTTCTTTGGCCCATTTGTAGCCTTCACCTTTTAATTTGTTGGCAAATTTAACATTAAAATACATTGATTTTAAGATGTTAATTGACTGTAATCTCGAAAATGAATGGCCATATTTGAAATCAATAATAGTAATATTTTGCTCACTATATTTTTTGTAGTTAAATCTTGATGCAATCGGTACAGCTAAAATCAATTCGCAACCTTCTTCAAGTAACGGATCAACTGGATTATTATCAATCATTCCCCCATCAACATAATAAGAATCATCAATCTTAGTACTACCAAATAACATTGGTACCGAAGCTGAAGCTCTTACTACTTTAAATGGATTATTCGACTCATTTAATAAGACATGTTTCTTTTCTCCGTGAAAATAATTAACTTGATATTTAAGTTGAGGTGATTTAACCTCTTTTAAGGTGGCATAACCTCTAATGGCTGAATTTTTGATTCGAGAAATACTAATCTCGGAAGTCATCAAATCATATAAAGGAGTCGTATCAAATAAACTTTTTCGTTCATTTTTAAAATATACGGCATTACCTTTAAAGATCATTTCGTTATCGAGATTGGTCCATAATTCTTCAATTTCATCAATTGAAAGTTCCGCCATTAACATTAAAATATTAATCGCTCCAATTGATGAACCAGACATTACTTTTATTTGGCTAAGTAAATCTTCTTCGATAAGCGCCCTAATGACTCCAACTTGATAAGCACCAAAGACGCCACCGCCACCTAACATTAATCCTACTTTCATGATGTTACCTCTACTACCAACGAATTTGTTTTTTAAGTCTTTCTTCTTGGTCTTTTTGCTTTAACGACTCGCGTTTATCATGAGATTTTTTACCTTTCACTAACGCGATTTCGACTTTACAAAGCCCTTCTTTAAGATATACCCTAAGAGGAACTACTGAGTGCCCCTCTAAGTCAATTTGGTTTGAAAGTTTTCTAATTTCTGATTTATTAAGTAGTAATTTTCTCGTTCGAGTCTCATCATGATTAAAAATGCTTGATTGATCAAACTTACTAATATGTGCCCCCAACAAATGAGCTTCTCCGCCCTTGAAGGTAACATATGAATCTTGAATATTAATTTTTCCAGCTCGAATTGATTTAATTTCAGAACCTTTAAGTTTTATTCCTGCTTCATAGGTGTCTAAAATAAAATAATCATGTCTAGCCTTACGGTTTTGGGTAATAATTTTCATCCTATACCTTCTTTATAATTTTAAAATCAATTTCTAATCGTGAAACATCATGTCCTATGTATCTCACTAATACATAGTCTCCTAATTTATATTCTACACCAAAATCATTAATATAGTTTAGTGTTTCTTCATAAAAGTAAAAATATGTGTACATATTTCGTAGAGCACAAAAACCCTCAATCCCATTTTGTAGTTGAATAAACATCCCCGAAGGTAAAATTGAGACGATTTGACCTTTATAAACTTCGTCAATATTTTGGTTAAGATATTTAATTGAATATAACTTTTCGACATCGCGTTCAATTTCAATTGCAACTCTTTCTTGTTGACTTGAATGTTTCAAGATGTCAGGTAAAACACGGTCATAATAAGAAAATTTCTTTTGAAACTCAGATTTATTAAATAATAAATCATTGATTAACCGGTGTAAGATTAAATCCGGATATCTTCTAATTGGTGCGGTAAAATGGGTATAACATTGTAACCCGAGTCCATAATGGATATCACGGTATGAGACATAAACCGCTCGTTTCATCGCTTTTAAAACCAGTTGACTAACGATATGTTTATACCTAGTATCACTAGCTAAATTAACTAATTTCGAAATGTTTTTGGGATTTTTATAATCTCTAATATTTGACTCAAAACCTAATCTTGAAATGACTTTAACTGATTCGCTTAATTTATCAAAATCAGGAGCCTCATGAATCCGGTAAACTGATGGATAATTTAAGTTAAATAAATGAGTAGCTACCGTTTCATTAGCTAAAATCATTAAAACTTCAATTAGTTTTTCAGCATCATCTGATTCTCTTTTTTTAATTTCTAAAACTTTATCATCTTCTATGACAAACTCAAGTTCAGTTGACTCAAAATCAATTGACCCTGAATTTTTACTTTTCTTAACTAATACTTTAGAAAAGTCATATAACACCATTAATGCATATTTTAATGCTTTAGAATGATTAAATTGGTTGGTTTTGAATAACTGATTAACTTCATCATAAGTTAATCTTTGATCACTTTTGATAATCGTTTTTAAAATACTATAATTAATTACTTCAAAAGACTTTGATACTTTAAAAACAACTGACATTGCAAGTTTTTCTTCATCTTCATTAAGTGAACCAATTCCATTGCTTATTTGCACCGGAAGCATTGGAATTACTTTGTTTACGACATATAAACTAGTTGCCCGGTGTTTAGCTTCTAAATCAATTAATGAACCCTCTTTAACTAAATATCCGATATCAGCAATATGAACTCCGATTTCATAATAATCTTTTTCTTCTTTGAAACTAATCGCATCATCTAAATCTTTAGCATCGGCTCCGTCAATTGTAAAAGTAAGAGTGTCTCTGTAATCTTTTCTCGTTTTTAGCTCACTATCATAATCAATATTTATATTGCGTGCTTCTTCAATAAGTTCCTTTGAAAACTCAAGTGGCCAATCTTTTTTATAAATAATTTTTAGCATTTCCACATCAGGGTCATTAACATGACCGATGGTATCAACATAAGTTCCAATTATCTTTTTATGATTAATTGAGTCAATTTTAACGTAAATAATTTCACCTTTCATTAATTCAGGTGCATCATTTAACTCTAGATGAAACTCTTCAATGTTTTCTAAAATATAAAAAGGTTTGCGCTTTTTCTTACTATAATCAACTTCACAAATTAAATGAGTAATTTCTCGTTTCAAATAAAATAAAATAACTTCACTCATCATATTCATTAACACGATATCACCATTTAGGGTTAAAGATTTAAATGCGAGGCGATAATTTTCATCGTGCGCTCTTAAATAATCAGTCATTTTTCCTTTAGAAATTTTACCAACTCTTAAATTAGGGTGAAGTTTTAAGTAGTTATTATGAAGATAAAAGTATTTTTGGTAATCATCAATTTTCTTAATATCTGCTTCATTTATTTCAAGTTCATCAAAAAGAAAGTCCAAATCAAGATTTTGACTTTCACGTTCATAAAATAAGATTAAAATTTTTTGTAATAAATCACTATGTATCATATATAAATTATATCATGTTTAATATATAAATATTAAAAAAGGCTGGTAATCCAGCCTTCTTTTTGATATTTTTTTACTTTTTAAGGTTATAGAATGTTTTTAATCCTGGATAAATTGCAGTAAATCCTAAATTATCTTCAATTCTCATTAATTGATTATATTTAGCAATTCGATCAGTTCTTGATGTTGAACCAGTTTTAATTTGACCAGCGTTAAGTGCTACTGCTAAGTCGGCAATGGTTGTATCTTCGGTTTCACCACTTCGATGAGAAATAACGGCAGTATAGCCAGCTCTTTTGGCCATTTCGATTGCATCTAATGTTTCAGTTAAAGTACCAATTTGGTTAACTTTAATTAAAATTGAATTGGCAATACCTTCTTTAATTCCTCTAGCTAATCTTTCAGTGTTAGTAACAAATAAGTCGTCTCCAACTAATTGAACTTTCTTACCTAATCTATCAGTTAATAATTTCCAACCAGCCCAGTCATCTTCGTATAGTCCATCTTCAATTGAAACAATTGGATAACGATTACATAAGTCTTCATAAAAATCAACCATTTCTGCAGCTGTTAATTGTCTGTTCTCACTAGCTAATTCATATTTTTTAGTTTTCTTGTTGTAAAATTCTGATGCTGCAACGTCCATCGCTAGTAAAATATCTTTACCTGGTTCATATCCAGCTCTCTTAATTGCTTCTAAAATAACTTGTAGTGCTTCTTCGTTTGAGCCTAGGTTTGGTGCAAATCCACCTTCATCTCCACCACCAGTATTTAATCCTTTTTCAATTAATACTTTTTTTAAGTTGTGGTAAACTTCAGCACCCATTCTTAATGCTTCAGCAAATGTTTCAGCTGAAACTGGCATAATCATAAACTCTTGGAAATCAACTGAGTTATCAGCATGTGATCCACCATTTAAAATATTAAACATTGGAACTGGTAAGGTTTTAGCATTGAATCCACCAATATAGTGATATAAATCAATTCCTAGATAATCTGCTGCGGCACGAGCTACTGCCATTGAAACCGCTAAAATTGCGTTAGCTCCTAACTTAGCTTTATTAGGTGTTCCGTCTAAATCGATTAAAATTTCATCAATTGCAACTTGGTCTAATACGTTAGCCCCTAAAATTTCAAATGAAATAATTTCATTAACGTTTTCAACCGCTTTTAAAACTCCTTTTCCTAAATAACGCTTCTTATCACCATCACGTAATTCAACTGCTTCATGTTCTCCAGTTGAAGCTCCTGATGGTACTAATGCGCGTCCAAACGCTCCTGATTCAGTAACAACTTCAACTTCAACAGTTGGGTTCCCACGTGAATCTAATACTTCTCTTGCATAAACATCTGTAATAAATGGCATAAATATAAATCCTCCTATTTTAAAATTATTTAAAATCCAATAATATTATACTAAATATCATCATTTTTATAAAGTGATAACACAAAATAACATATTATTTTATATTTATTTTAAATTTCAATTCCTCTTTATAAATTATTCTTGATTCAATGCGTTAACTAATGGTTTTTTCACTAATGTAAATACCGCCATACATGAAGCAAATTTCACCAAGTTAAATGGCCCATAAAGTGTAACGATAAAGATAGTATAATTAGATAGTCCAGGCCCACCAAACATTCGATCATATTTGCCTGAATTAACCATGTTAAAAAAGAATGGATATTCGCCTTGTGAAACAAAAGACGGTGTAACCACCAAAAAGTTTAATCCAACCATAACTAAAGTCATTATAATAGTAATAATTAAGCCAACACTAAACTCTTTTAACAGGTCTTTTCCAAGTGATTTAGGTTCTGCTAAAGATATATCTTCTGGTTCTTTTACTATCTTAGTTAAAGAAAATATTTTACTAAATAACATATAAAATAATACCATAACAACTGATGCCACTATCGCTACCGTCTCGCCAAAAAATGGAAACGGAATATTAGTTGAATGTCCGGAAATAAGCCATCTAATTACCGAGCGAATAACAATTACTGCCAGGGTATAATTAAACCCGAGAAAAACAAAAGAAATTAAGATGACAACTTCACTAAAGTCAAGTTTTAACCATGGAGCTAGCGGCCATACAATTTCAATATACCCAACAATTAATGCTAGGGCCGCTAAAGTTGCAGCTAGAACTGGTTTTAATGACTTATAACTTGTTTCATTCATCATTTTTAGCGCCTCCTTAAAATAAAAAACCACCTTCTCAGGTGGCATAAACATATAAAAAAGATAATTATCTCTTTCATCCAGACTATAACTGTCGGTACTAGAATTTCACTAGTTCAACCATAACGGCTCGTGGACTGTAACCACCGGTGGAGACTTTCACTCCGCCCTGAGAAATATATTTCATTTATATTTTAACACTTTTATAAAAATAGTCAAATAATGTATACATTATATTATATCTAACATAATAAAGAGCACTCCAATCTTTCGAATTGAAGTGCTTCTTTTATTTATTTAATTTTTGATACTTAAGTTACTCCCACCAGATAGCATAAACTGTAATGGCTTCGGTTACGACAGTATAACCATTAAATACGGTGCCATCACTTGTCTCCCATTGTTTAAATGTCTTAGTTTCGTGAGTTGGATTATCTGGCATATCTGGTCCACTCCAATGTTGATAGATATAAGTGTTTTTAGGGACATCTACTGTTGCATACTGGGTCCCCTCTACCATGAAGGTTACAGTTACAGGAGTTCGATCTTCCCACACGGCGTCAATTGTCATATTACCATTTATATTAAAGCCGTATGTTGATTCACCTTCATATAAAAAGTCTTCAAAATAGTAATATCCATTTGGATTTAACTCATAATATTCATCTAATCGATACGTACTTACATATTGATTTTTTGGAAAATATAATTTAACTGGATCGTATCCTTCACCCATATTTACGGTTAAAGTATATGTTAGTGAAGATTGCCATACTGCTTCAAGAGTTATTGGCTCAGTAATTTCTGTCGAATAGAAATCAAACTCTTGATTTTCTCCTTGAATTGTCCAATATAAGAACTTATGATTTTCTTTAGTAAGTGATCTTGGTTCATCCATTTTACGATATTTAACCACCGTTTGATCTAGATAGACGATACCTGGAACATTAGTAACAAATGAAACTGTAACATATTCCTTAGCCGAATAATAAGCATATAAAGTCATATCGCCAGTAACAATCGTATCATTTGTCACTTCTACTCCTTCATATGTCCAGTAGCGGAATATTTCATCGTCTTTATCACTAGGTTTAGGTAAATATTCAAATGGATTATTAATGGTATATGAATATGAGTTAGTCTGATAAACGGTATCGCCAATCTTAAAGGTAATAGTCGCTGGACCAACTAGCTGGTTTAGCAACTATTTCAGTAAAGATAGTTAACGCAGTACAATCTTTAAAGGCATGCTCACCCACATTTATTACATCATTTGTAATTACCATACTAATTAAACTTGAACATCCATTAAATGCAGAATCACCAATGCTTGTTAGATTATTTGGTAATTTAATGTTTGTTAATTTACTACAGGCTTTAAAGGCATTATTATCAATACTTATTGTATCGGTGATCACTAATTTAGTTAAATCTGTAGGGATATAATAACCATCTGAAAGATCGCCACCAACAAAACTAGTTGTTCCAAAGACATAGCCAAATCTAAATTCAGCTCCAGTCGCTTCTCTTGATTTCCCAATAAATGGTAACGTAATTTCGGTTAATCCTCTACAGCCACTAAAGGCATGTGAACCAATACTTTCTACTGTATTAGGAACGGAGATGCTTGTTAAACCAGCACAATTTCTAAACGCATGTTCACCAATTCTTGTAACACTATTAGGAATCGTAATTGTTGTTAAAGTGCTACAATTATAAAATGCTAAATCACTAATATTTGTTATTCCTTCTGGAATGGTAATATTTTCCAAACTGCTACAATTGTAGAATGCAAGTTCACCAATAGTTGTAACACTATCCGGAATATTAATAGTTTGTAAACCACTACAACCGTTAAATGTATATGGATGGATTGTCGTTATTCCTTCTGGAATTACAAGACTAGCTAAACTACTACAATTCCAAAATGCACCATAACCGATACTTACTACATTAGTCGTAATATTTAAACTAGTTACTGCGCTACAACCACTAAAAGCATAATCGCCAATACTTGTTACAGTATCTGGAAGGGTTAAAGTTGTTAACTTACTGCAACCACTAAAGGCATATTCACCGACGCTAGTTATATCAGTAATCACCACTTTAGTTAACATCGATGGAATATAAAAACCATTAGTTAAGTCTCCGCCTGGATAACTAGTTTTGCCAAAGATATAACCAAATCTTGCATCCGTACCAGTTGCTGTTTTAGATTTTCCAATAAATGGTAAAGTTATTTCGGTTAAACCGCTACAACCACTAAAAGCATTTTCTCCGATAGTAGTTACCGCATTTGGAATCGTTATGCTTGTTAACCCCGTACAACCTTTAAAGGCATTTTCAGATATACTAGCGACATCATCTGGAATGGTTATCGTTGTTAGACCGATACAACCATTAAAAGCATTTTGACCAATAGATGTTAGACTACTAGGAAGGGTAATGTTTGTTAAACTTTTACAATCTTGAAATGCGTATTGTTCAATATTTTCAGTATCTGTGATTACTACTTTAACTAAACCGTCAGGTAGATAATAACCGCCCGCGGCATAAAGTCCTGTTGCATTCTCCGTTCCAAAAACATACCCAAGCTTTGCTTGATTACCAGTTGCTTCTCTAGATGCTCCGACAAAAGGAATCGTTATTTCAGTTATACTAGTAGAAAGTTCAAAGATTCTTGCCCCCATTGTCATGACGCTATTTGGAATTACGATACTCGTAAAAGTACACCCACGGAAAGCATAATCGCCAATACTTGTTACACTAGTTGGAATTGTTATGTTTACTAAGGATGAACAAGCTCTAAAGGCATTAGATCCAATACTTGTCAAAGTATTTGGAAGAGTAATGCTTCCCACTTTATGGCACGACCAAAACGTTTCACTATGGATTATAGTCGCATCAGTAATAACTATTTCAATTAAACTATCAGGGAGACGAAAACCATAGGCATCATAACTATTAGGAAAGTCAGTAGTTCCAAATACGTAGGCAAACCTTTGTTCACCACCAGATGGTGTTCTGGATTTTCCAGCAAAAGGTAGGGTTATTTTAGTTAAACCATTGCAACCACTAAAGGCATGCGAGCCAATACTTTGAACACTATCAGAAATTGTAACATTTGTTAAACTTGTACAATCTCTAAATGCATTTTCAGCAATATTTGTCGCATCAGTGACTAATACTTCAACTAAACTACCAGGTATTTCATAACCATTTGCTGTATAACTGTCTGTATAAGCAACAGTTCCAAATAAATAACCAAATTTTGTTTCACCAAGTGCTGCTGCTCTTGAATCTCCAAGGAAAGGTATAATTACTTTAGTTAAACCACTACAACCAGCAAAAGCATTAGCACCAATACTATTTATCGTATTTGGAAGTGTAATGTTTGTTAAACTTGTACAATCTTTAAATGCATTTTCAGCAATATTTGTTGCATCAGTGACTATTACTTCAGATAATCCATTTGGTATACAATAACCACCTGCTGTATAACCGCCATCATATGAATTGCCCCCAAATATATATCCAAATCTTGCATCATTTCCAGTTGCTGATTTTGATGCCCCAAGGTAAGGAAGGGTTATCTTGGTTAAATCTTTACATTTAGATAAAACATTTACACCAATGCTTGTGACACTATTTGGAATTATTATGCTTGTTATACCACAATTAGTAAAAGCTGCATCCCTGATGGTTGTTACACTATTTGGAATGGTTATACTTGTTAAACTGGTACAATTCAAGAATGCGCACGTATCAATGCTTGTGACACTATTTGGAATTTCAACGCTAGCTAAACTAGTACAATTAACAAATGAAGTATGGCCGATGCTTGTGACACTATTTGGAATTGTGATGCTTAACAGATTGGTGCAATTTCCAAATGTCAACCAATTGATACTTGTCACACCATATGGGATTGCTATGCCTTGTAAACTGGTGCAACAATTAAATGCCCCATCGCCAATACTTGTTACACTATTTGGTATAACTATATTTTGCAAACTAGTACAACCATAGAATGCATTACCGCCAATACTTGTTACACTATTTGGTATAACTATATTTTGCAAACTAGTACAATCAAAAAATAAATCATTAGGTAAACTTGTTAAACTATTAGAAAGTGTAACGCTTGTTAAATCACTACACTTTTCAAATGCATCTAATCCGATGCTGGTTACACTATTAGGGATTGTAATACTTGTTAATGCACTAC
>JAAYXR010000092.1 GCA_012515785.1 Acholeplasmataceae bacterium
AGTTTTTAAGAAGTATTATCTTGTTTGCTAATGGGTTCTTTAGAGGTAAATTAAGTCAAGAAATATCTTATGATATGCGTAATCGGATGTATGAACATATCCAAGATTTATCATATTCATATCACTCAAAAGCCAACACTGGAGATTTACTCCAAAGATGCACGAGTGATATTGAAACGGTTCAAGCTTTTATCGCTAATCAATTACCATCAATTGTTAATATTATAGCTCAGTTTACTTTTGGGGCTTTACAACTAGGAAGAATCAATGTCATTTTAATGTTATCAACTATGGTGTTATTTCCGGTATCGGTTGTTTCATCAATTTGGTATTTTAGGTATGTAACGAAACGTTTTAATCAAATTGAAGAAGTTGAATCGAAGATGACGACGACTATTCAAGAAAATGTTAATGGTATTAGAGTCGTTAAAGCTTTTAATACGGAAATTGATGAAATTGCAAAGTTTGACAAGCAAAGTAAAAGTTATCGTGACGAATGGAAAGGATTTAATAAAGTATCGGCTATTTATTGGGGACTTTCTGATTTTTCAGCTAATATTTCTTATATTATTACTTTAGTTACGGCGATTTATTTATCTCAAAAAGGAATTATGACTACTGGTGATATCGTGGTAGGATTGATGTATATTGGAATGTTAGTGTGGCCAATTAGAGGTTTAGGTAGAATTATTAGTGATTTTGGAAAAGCGATTATTGCCAATAAGCGGATTTTAGAAATACTAGAAACTCCAACTGAATATGTTGATGATGGTAAGTTAGAACCTAAAATTACTGGTGAAATTGAATTTGTTGATGTTAAATATAGTTATACTGAAAACGCTGATTTATTAAATGGGGTTTCATTTAAGATTAAAGCGAGACAAACGGTAGCTTTAATTGGTAAAACTGGTGCCGGCAAATCAACGGTAGCCTCTCTATTAACTAGATTAATCGATTGTAGTGGCGGTCAAATCTTTTTAGATGGTGTTAATATTAAAGACATCAAAAAACAACATGTTAGAGAAAATGTTGGACTAGTGTTACAAGAACCATTCTTATATGCTAGATCAATTTATGAAAATATAAGTATTGCTAGACCAAAAACTGAACAACACTTAGTCTATAATGCCGCCAAAATTGCGGCAATTGATAGTGATATTAATAAATTTGAAAAAGGGTATGAAACACTAGTTGGAGAAAAAGGTGTTACTTTATCTGGCGGCCAGAAACAAAGAGTCGCGATTGCGAGAATGTTACTACTTGAAAAACCAGTAGTAATTTTTGACGATTCATTATCAGCGGTTGATACTACAACCGATTTAATGATTCGTCAAGCTTTAAAAACTAGAAATGAATCTTTAACTTCAATTATTATTACCCACCGGATTACAACCGCTAAAGAAGCCGACTTAATTATTGTTTTAGACAGTGGTAAGGTTTCTCAAATAGGAACTCATGAAGAGTTATCGAAAGTAGAAGGGTTATATAAAAACTTATGGGATATTCAAGGTCAACTTGAAGAAAACTTTTTAACCCATATTAAAGGAGAT
>JAAYXR010000093.1 GCA_012515785.1 Acholeplasmataceae bacterium
GATTTATGCTTGTACTCTAATGCTCCTTTTAAAGCATAAAAAGTACCTAATGCCGTAATTGGACTTGGGTTACCAGATTTACCAGCTAAGCCAACAACGTGGTTAGTTTCCATATTGATGTATGCCATATCTTCCGTCGTCGTATTAACATCTTCTGCAGTAATATAGCGACCATTCAAACTTTGAACATAACGTCCAAAAGCCCTAAAAAAAGCTTCAGATTTAACTTTAGTGGCATCACCGATAATAACGGCTTTTCCTCCACCTAAATTAAGACCAGCGGCACTTGACTTATAAGTCATTCCTCTTGCTAATCTTAAACAGTCAATCAAAGCTTCCTCTTCAGATTCGTAATTCCAAATTCTAGAACCACCTAGCGCAGGTCCTAGTGTTGTGTCATGAATCACTATGATTCCTTTTAAACCAGTAGCCTTGTCATAGAAGTGAACTACTTGTTCAAAACCATACTTCTTCATTTCCTCAAATAATTTAATTTTGCTCATAAACAACCTCCTTATGTTATTTTAAAGCGAATGTTAGCGCTTACATTATTATTCTATCATATTTTAATATGATATTAAAGGGGATATTAAGAATTATTACAATTAGAGTAAATTATTTACAAAATACAAAAAAAGACTTAACTAGAATTCTAATTAAGTCTTTTGTATTTAATCTTTTTATTCTAAAGAACCAGTTGAAATGAATCTTTGATTCTTTCGATTAAATAAAATAATTGAGTTTGATGAAAAATCAAAATTAATATCATCGCCAATCGTAAAGTCAATATTACCAAAGACAATTGAAGTTAAAATATAATCATCAATTTCAATTTTGACGATAGTTTCCATCCCCGATGGCATTGATGAGTATACTTTACCCTTCATTTTACCTGCTGGATTAATTTTAATAAACTCTGGTCGAATTCCTAAAACAAAATCACTATCAGTTAGTTCTTCTTCGACATGAAGTGTTTCAAAATCATCAACTTTTTGAATATGATATTTGAATGGGGCATCTTTATTAGCTTTATCAACA
Organism: Acholeplasmataceae bacterium; assembly: GCA_012515785.1. GTDB lineage: Bacteria > Bacillota_I > Bacilli_A > Acholeplasmatales > Acholeplasmataceae > DUQW01. Next base: position 1,039 of record JAAYXR010000093.1, read on the forward strand.
TCATATTCTTTTTGGTTGTCTTCTAGGTACTTGTAAGTATCTTTTAACCATTTATCATATGAGATTTTTTTATTAGGTTTAAACGATAATTTTTGTTTACCATCCCAAATTGATAAATTTACTTTAGTTTGTAAGAATTCACCTTTGGCATCAATGAAGTTAATCGACGGGTTACCAACAAAGTCAGCTACAAAAATATTAACTGGTTTTTCATAGACCGTAAGTGGGGCATCATATTGTTGGAGTAATCCGTTATCTAAAAGGCAAATTTTACTAGCAAGTGTCATTGCTTCTAATTGGTCATGAGTTACATAGACGATAGTTGCGTTAGTTTCAACATGTAATCTTTGTAGTTCGCTACGCATTTCTAAACGTAATTTAGCGTCTAAGTTAGATAATGGTTCATCCATAAACAATACTTTAGGTTCAGGGGCTAATGTTCTCGCAATCGCAACTCTTTGTTGTTGCCCGCCAGATAGTTCATTTGGATAACGATCCATAAACATTCCAATTTTAACAATTCTAGCCACTCTTCTTACCTTTAAGTCAATTTCTTCTTTCGTAAGTCGTCTAACTTTAGTAACTTTGATGCCATCCTTTAAAAGTTCAAAATTTTCACCGACTTGTAAACCTTTAACTTGATAGAAAGCTATTCTTTGTTCGATTTTCGCATCTAAACTAGCAATAATTTCACTTGCTCTTTTTTCCAAATCATAAGCTTCATCTAATTTATAAGACAATAATTCTTTGGATACATTAATATATGTATCATATTTATCAATTATTTTGACTTCTGCAATCATTTTATCTAATTTACCATGAATATCAATTGAATCATTAATGATAGTTACAATTTCTTCAGGTTTAGCTAAAATTGATTTGATTATGTTCCATTCTTTAATTTCACTAGCATAAACTGGAAATTCATCTTTAATATTTTTTAAACCAAATGAGATGTTTTGATAGACAGTCATATTAGGCCATAAGGCGTAGTTTTGGAATAAAAATCCGACTTTACGTCTATTTGCTGGGACGTTGATTCCTTGATTAGAATCAAATACAACTTCATTATCAATAATAATTTGACCACTAGTAGGAGTCTCAAGACCAGCAATCATTCTTAGGGTTGTCGTTTTACCACAACCACTAGGACCTAATAGTGTTACGAAAGCGTCATTATCAATTACTAAATCAAGGTCATCTACTGCGTAGAAGTTTCCCCATCTTTTGGTTACATTTTTTAAAATAATTTCTGGCATTTTAAGATCCTCCTATTCCTCTGTCTAAACTTGCTCCGGTAAGTTTGTTTAATCCTAAGTTGACGATTAAAATAAATAATATAATCATTAGGTTAATACCGCTTGAGAAAGCGTATAATCCCATTTCGTCAAAGTAGTCAAGTAAGGTCGTAGAAAGTTTAGATTGGTTTACTAATAACATAAATAATGTTAACTCTCTAACTGATGTAATAAATGGTAGTAAGAAGCCTGAGATGATGGCGGCTTTTTGAATTGGAATAATAATTTTGGTCATCCGCTTATGCCAAGGTGTATTTTGGATTAAGGCGGCTTCTTCAATTTCATTACTCAACTGCATCATTGAGTTTAGTGCACTTCTTGAAGCAAACGGAATATATTTAATGGTACCGGCTAAGATGACAAGAATATATGTATCATAGATACCGATTGCTGATCCAAATAAGAAAAATGCGATACCCATTGATAAGGCTGGTAATAAGTAAGGTAAGAAGGCAACGTTATTAACGTAGTTGGCAAATTTACTCCGTCTATTTTTACTTACTGCATAACCAATTAATAAACCAAAAGTTCCAGCAAATAATGCACAGAATACCGCAACAATCAAGGTTCCTTTAAATCCATTCCAAATGGTCTTATTGTACAAGATGCCCGCTTGACCATATAATCCCGCTTCAGATTTACCGTCATGAATCCACCATTTAGTCGTTAATCTCGTACTTGATCCTGGAATTAAGAAACTATAATCACCTGGGTTAGGTAAGAATGTTTCAAACGCAAATGAAATTAGTGGATAAATACTAGTAAAGAAAGTAATAATTAATAAGACAATTCCTAAAAAGTATTTTAAGAAAACACCTAAGTTAACTTGACTTACTTGTCCACTCTTACCAGTTACAGTTGTATAGCTCTTTCTACTTTTCGTGCTAATTTGGTTAACTAGTAAAATTAACACTCCAAATAGCATCATAATTACCCCAACAATACTCGCTTGTCCACCACGACGTACACTTAGTTGCACATACTTAGTTGAAAGAGTAGTTAACTTTAAGTAGTGCGGAACCGGATATGATCCCATTGAACTACCAAATACTAAAAGTATTGTCGATAGTACCGCTGGGAAGATCATCGGTAACGTAATTTTAGTAAATATTTTTCTCTTTGGAGTATTTAAAATTACTGCCGCTTCTTCTAAGTTAGAATCCATATTTCTAAAAATAGCTCCAATTAGAAGATAAGCAAACGGTGCATAGTGAA
>JAAYXR010000094.1 GCA_012515785.1 Acholeplasmataceae bacterium
CCAAATAAAACTTACTTTAGTAATAAATAACTAAGTAATTATAAAGTTTATAAGCCCTAGAATAATCTAATTTCTAGGGCTTTTTTTGCAAAATTATTAAACTCATCAGGAATAAGAATTGATTCATTTGTTTCAAAACTAGCTGAATTCTATCAAGACAAATATCCCAATTTAAAAGAATTTACAGATGTGTTATTTACAGAATGAAGCAATTTTAAGGTTTTAGGCAACCAAGAGGTACAACATATATACCATCTTCTGGTCTTTTATATGCCATTTCAGTATTAGTTATTATCATTAGAAATGATGGCTTAACTTCGGATATAGCGGCTAGTTTTAATAAATTAGCACTAGCTTTATCTAATTCATTACTACCTAATTTAATTTCAATACCGGCCCACGAACTATCTTCTAGTTCAATGATTAAATCGACTTCTAATCCCGATGAATCATTATAATAATAAACATTACCACCAATATTTTCAACGTACACCCTAATGTCTCTGGTGACAATTGATTCAAATAAAAATCCGAAAGTTTCAAAATCTTTCAAAAGTTTACCTGGTGTCAGATTTAATGCGGCAATAGCAATGCTTGGATCAACGAATTGTCTTTTATTTCCTTTTCTAATTCTACTAGCACTTTTAACACTAGGAGACCACGCCTCAACATCCTCAACAATAAATAATCTCTCTAATGAATTCATATATGTATTAAATGTTTTTTCACTTACTATTTCATTATAGTTTTGATCTTTATAGATTGTTGAATTTGAGGCAAGCGTTGAAACATTTCTCGCGTAACTTTGAACAATTTTACGCATTTTCTTTATATCTTTCGATTTTCCATCAATTTTCTTAGAATCTCTAGTAATAATCGAATTTAAAAGATCTTTGGGGATTTGTAATTGCGATTTTTTGTCCAAGTCTAAACTTCCTGGCCAACCACCACGACAAATCAAATAGGCAATATCATCAATAGTGATTGTAGACTTTTCAAAAAAAGATTTTGGATTTTCGAACAGTTTTTTTAAAGAAACAAGTCCATTAGATTCACCGCTTTCATATAAACTCATTGGTCTCATATAAACGGAGTTAATTCTTCCTGTACCCGTATGAGAGGTTTCTATGTTTTGTTTCTTAGTAGAACCGGTTAACAAATAGGCCCCTTTATAACTGTTTTTATCAATGTCAATACGAATAAAATCCCAAATTTCAGGAATGTCTTGCCATTCGTCGTATAAAATTGGTTTTTCACCTGTTAAAATTTTATCATCTAATACAGCAACATAAGCTTCGTATTCTTTCCTAATGCGGGGGTGTTGGAGACTCACTATTGTTTTTGCAAAGATACTGGCGGTTGTTGATTTACCAACCCATTTTGCGCCCTCAATAAGAACTCCTCCACTATATTTCATCTTTTCTTTAATTTGTTCTTCAATCAATCTGTTTCTATAATTTATAGGTACCATCATATTATTACCTCCTCACATTTATTATATACATTCATTCCTGATTTTTCAAGAGTTTTATTCCGGATTTTTCAGAGGCTTTATTCCCTATTTTACAAATTTGTTAATATAATAGCCACATTAAAACATCTCGAATTGAACTGAACATCTATAATCATTTTTTATAAAAAATAGCCCTGAGGGCTATTTACTAATTAAACATTTTTATGGCACCAATTTTAACATAAATAACATAACTTAATTCTGAACCTATGCTTTTAAATTGAAAATAAAGGGAAATTCCTTTATTTTTTTAATATATGACTAATACTTATTTTCAAAATCAATTAATATTGTTAACAAAGTTTCATCAAGATATTTTATTGCTTGTTCTCGAATTTTACTTGGTATTCCATAATAAGCTTCAGCTATTCCACCTGTAATTGCAGCGATTGTATCACTATCACCACCAATAGAAATCGCATTTCTAATTGCATCTTCAAAACTAGTGGATTCTAAAAATGCCGTGATTGCTTGGGGAACAGTTCCTTGACAAGTTACATCTATTTTATATGATTCTCTAATATCATCTAATTTGAAATCCAATTTATAATAATGCTTGTCAATATGATCTCTAATTTCAGGAATACTATAACCACTTTTAGCTAAAAAAACTGCGACAGCAGTCGCCTCTGCTCCTTTAATACCTTCTGGGTGATTATGAGTTACCTCGGTTACTATTTTAGAAAGTAAAATCGTTTCTTCAAGTGAATTAGCAAAAAAACCAACCGAACTAACTCTCATAGCTGCGCCGTTTCCAAAACTATTGTATGGTTTTGGATTATCAAAAAGCATCCACTGAATAAATCTCATCCCATAACCTGCGTTTGGATATTTTCTTGCCATTTCTCGCATATATTTAATTGATAAATAACCTAAATCACTATAATCATTTCTTGTATTTAGAAGTGCCTTTGCTATTGCAAGACTCATTACTGTATCATCAGTAAAAACACATTTGTCATTAAAAAACTCAAAATGTTTACTTTTATTATTATTCCGTTCAAACCTTGAGCCAACAATATCTCCAATAATTGCCCCTAACATATATAACCACCCCGTTCAGTTAAGACAATATCACATTGATTACATTAAAGTCAAAAATAAACATATTTATATATTTTATTTTCGATAATTTTTACACTTATCCCATCTGATTCTTATGATATAATTGACTTAAAGGATAACATAATTTTATTGAAGGGAGCTTTTTATGAATCGAAAAGATGAATTTTTAAATAATCTTTTAGGATTAAAACTTAATAGAATGTCTCTTATGTGCGAAATGATGGTCTTTGATTTTGGAAATTATGGACTTCATTGTCAAGCCTTGACAAGGATTAGAAAAAATAATGATATTTTATTTACAACATATGATTATCAAAGTTGGGATCAAAAAGTCAGTAAAAATAATGATGAATGGTATTTTTTTGAGAGATATAAATCTGTTATTGAAGGCGGAATAGTCAAAGAAATCTCATCTAATGAAGCCAATGACTTATTCATAACAATGGATAATGGCATTTTTATAGATGTCATTGTTGCAAATGGATATTTTTATTATGATGATGATAAAGAACAATGGAGATTACTTTGTGACAAAGAAAATGATAGTCTTCATATGGTTGTTTATAATAAGCAAATCGTGTTTTCTGATAAAGATAAATCGGCCTAGAAATTTAAAATCAATTATCCACAAAATAAGGACAACTGAAGCAATTTATAGTACCTTAATACACTTGTTTTTAGATAATATTTAATTTATAGATTAAATTTGTCATATTATTAATGGATAATTTAAATGAGGTGAATTTCATATGATGTTTAAAACTAGTCAAATTATTACCACGACCGAAACAAATCAAAATTTTTCAAAAGCGTCAAAAACAGTTGATGAACATGGGATTGCTCTAATTTTAAAAAACAATAAACCAAAATACATCTTAATGGATATTGATCAATATTTCGAATTAAGCGATGATGAAAAAATCGAAATCGTTGCTAAAAGAATACTAAACAGACACATTGATGCTTTTAAAGCTTTAGCAAAATGATAAAATTTAATAAAAACAGAATTCTTCTTTTATATAAATACTTAGTCGAATCAACTAATGGGGTTTTTAATATAATTTGAAGTAAGGGGCGGATTGTTCATGAATTTTAATAATATTTATTTTAAGGGCACTTTTAGAGATTACCAGCAAAGAGTTTTAGATAATTCATCTAAGTTTCTTTTAGACGGAAAAATTCATATAGTTGCGGCTCCGGGGAGTGGGAAAACTATCTTAGGTTTAGAATTAATCCGCAGGTTAAATTCTCATGCTCTAATTTTTTCGCCGACTACTACGATTAGACAACAATGGGGTCAAAGATTTTCTGATTTTTTCTTAAAAGAAAATCAAGATGTTAACGATTATATTTCATATGATTTAAATGAGATTAAATTAATCAATTCAGTAACCTATCAAGCACTTCATTCAGCGATTAATAAAATCGAAATTAATGATGAAGATGAACATTTTGATTATTCAAATATTGATTTATTTAAATTAGTTCGTGATAAAGAGATCAAAACGATTTGTCTTGATGAGGCTCATCACTTACAAAATGAATGGCAAAAAGCCTTAGAAAAATTTATTAAAGGATTAGATCAAAATATCAAAATTATTTCACTTACCGCAACCCTACCATATGATACCACTCCAGCCGAATGGGAAAGATATACTTCAGTTTGCGGTGAAATTGACGATGAAATCTTTGTGCCTGAACTAGTTAAAGAAAATACCCTATGTCCACATCAAGACTACATTTTATTTAACTATCCAACCAAAAAAGAAATTGAAACATTTAAAAATCATAGGTTAAATAGTTTACTGGCTATTGATGAAATGAGACATGTTTCATTTATCAATCAAATTAATCGTCGAATCCATAAAATACATGCCAGTGATGAAAGTTTCATTTATGCTAATTTTAAAGATATTGTCGCCGTTTCTATTTATTTAAATGATGCTCAAATTAAAATTGACAAATCTTTATTTAAAAAATTAACCAATTCCAATAAAATTCCTAATCTAGATTTAATCTATGCAGAAAGAGCATACCAGTTTTTAATTATTAATGACTTAATTTTATCTACCTATGAAAAAAATGAAATGATTAATATTTTAAAAAAACATTCACTATATCACCGCAATAAAGTTCGCTTAGATTTAAATGAAAAACTCAAACGCAGTTTAATTTCTTCATGCGGAAAATTAACCAGTATTTCTAAAATCGCTAAGGTTGAAAATGAAACTTTAAAAGAAGATTTGAGATTACTAATTTTAACCGATTATATAAAAAAAGAAGAAATTGCTAAAATTGGGAAAAATACTAATATTGATAATATCAGTGTTGTTTCTATCTTTGAAACCTTAAGAAAAAATAATAGTAATATTAAAATCGGGTGTCTTTCCGGTAGCTTGGTGATTTTACCAAATAATGTCAAAGATATTTTAATAAATAAATATGAGTTAAAAGAAAATTCTTTTGTAACTAATAACCTTAGTAATACAAATTATTCAGTTTATTCATTCAAAGGTAATAATAAAAATAAAGTTGACATTGTTTCAAAACTTTTTGAAGACGGCATTATTAATATTTTAATTGGCACTCAAGCTCTTTTAGGCGAAGGCTGGGACTCACCTAGTATTAACTCTTTAATTTTGGCAAGTTATGTTGGATCTTTCGTTCTTTCAAATCAAATGCGCGGCAGAGCCATTAGAACTTATAAATTCAACAAAAATAAAACCGCTAATATTTGGCACTTAGTCACACTTGAACCTAATTATATTTTTGAAACCAACGTGATTAACCAACTTTATCAAAAAACCAGTGAAGATATTAATAAAATCCATTCAGCCGACTATGAAACTTTATCGAGAAGATTTGATTGTTTTGTGGGGCCAAATTATTCTACTGGAGAAATTGAAAGTGGTATTGAAAGAATTACCTACATTGAAGCTCCTTTTAGTGAAAAGAAAATTAATGAAATTAATGAAAAAACAATAAATCTAGCTATCAATCGAAAAAATCTACGTAGTATTTGGAAAAACGCATTATTAGTTGATACCAAAATGATAATTGAAACAAAAGTTCCAAAAGAGGTAAAAATCCCAGCAATGACTTTTACCAATTTTATCATCTTATCTTTATATACATTATTAACTTCAATTTGTATATTTGGAATAATTAGACTATTTGATATTGGTCTTGAACAACCACTACCACTTTTAGGTTTTTTGGTAATGGCTGTTCTTGGTTTATTTTTAATGACCAAAATATATCAAATAATTGGATTTTTTATTAAACATATCAGCCCCAGCCACTCATTTATCGCCATTGGTAAAGCTATTTTAAAAACATTTAAAGAATTAAAGATGATTCAAGGTGGAGCCAAACTTTTTGTTAGAGAAGATGAATTGAAAATATCCACCGAAATTGCCATTAAAAAAGCAACATTACATGAGCAAAACTTATTTAACACCGCTATTACCGAATTATTATCACCAATGAAGAATCCTAAATATATAATTATTAAGAAAAACATCCATGGTCACTATGATTACAACTATTCATTTGCTTGTCCTACTTCGTTAGCTAAAAATGCTGAGATTGTCAATGTCTTTAAAGATAAATTAAAACATGCTATTGGATCAATGGATGTTAAATTTGTTTATACCGAAGATGGTAGAAAACTTCTGGTTAAGTGCCGAAAAAGATCCTTTATTACTAGAAATAGTGGAATGATTAAGCAACGTCAAAAGTTAACTAAATTTGATTAAAGAAATAATCTCTTAATTAATCATTATCAAATAAATAAAATTTACCACCTTTTTACTTTTGCGAATTTATTCGCATTTTATTATGTGTTATCATTATCTTGTAGATAATTGAGATTATGGGGGTAAAAGATGAACGTTATTATTTATGGTTCAAAATACGGAGCCGCTAGAAAATACGCCAAAAGATTAGGCGAATTAACTAATATTGAAATAAAAAATTTCAAATATGTCCAAAATATCAATATTTATGAGACTATTATTTATATTGGCGCCCTATACGCTGTTGGCGTGTTAGGGTTGGAAAAAACTTTTAAAAAGATTAAAGATATTAATAGAAAAAAGATTATCATCGCTACTGTTGGTTTATCTGATCCTAATA
>JAAYXR010000012.1 GCA_012515785.1 Acholeplasmataceae bacterium
ACGTAGTGGCAGTTACCGCATTAACTGAAAACTTAATTAGTGGTTCAGCATATAAAAATGGTGATGTTATTTCATCAATGAAAGGAACTACAATTGAAATTGGTAATACTGATGCTGAAGGTAGAGTAACCTTAGCTGACTCAATTTACTATGCAGCAACTAAATGCAATACAACTAAAATTGTTGAACTTTCAACCTTAACCGGAGCTTGCGTGGTTGCCTTAGGAACAGAAATTATTGGTTCAACAACTAACAATCAATCTTGGTTTAAGGAAGTCCAACAAGCTGGTGAAAGAGCTGGAGAAATGATTTGGCAATTACCGGTAACCGATTCATTAACTAAAGCAGTTAAAGGTGATATTGGAGACCTTAAAAATGCAATTCCAGGAGGAGCTGGAGCAATTACTGCGGGAATATTCTTAGAACACTTCGCAGAGAAAAAACCATTTGTACACTTAGATATCGCGGGACCATCATGGGGTAGTGGTAAAGGATACTTTTCAAAAGGTGCAACTGGCATTGGCGTTAGAACATTATACGAATTAGCCAAAAAACAATAAAAAAATATGATAAAAAGGGGATTATGAATGGCAAAGTATAGTATTATTATAAACTCAAGTGTAGACTTGACAGAAGAAATGAGACGTGAGCTAGATTTAGTTTTAGCTCCACTAAGATTCACAATTGATGGTAAGGAACACGTTAATCACTTAGATTATCGCACTTTACCGGTTGAAGAATTTTACCAAAGATTACGTGATGGGGCGTTAGCTACTACATCACAAATGAACGTCAGTGAATATGCTGACCTAATTGAAAAAGAATTTAAAAAAGGAAAAGACGTATTAATTTTAGCCTTTTCCAGTGCGTTATCTGGCACATTTAATTCAGCAAGAATTGCGGCCGATTTATTTAAAGATCACAAACAAAAAGTATATTTAATTGATACTAAAGCGGCTTCACTTGGAGAAGGATTAATTGCATATCTAGCAGCTAAAAAGCGTGCTGAAGGAATGCCGATTGAAGAATTATACGCTTATCTAGAAGAAATGAAGTACCATGTTGCTCATTGGTTTACTGTTGATGACTTAATGTTTTTAAAACGTGGCGGTCGTCTTGGTGGCGCTAGCGCCTTCTTAGGATCGGTATTAAAGATTAAACCAATTTTACACGTTGACATTGAAGGAAGATTAATTCCAATGGAAAAAGTTAGAGGTAGAAAGAAAGCTTTAAGAACTTTAGTTGCAAAAGTATTAGAAACTCACGACCCTAACTTACCAAAAGATGTCTTTATCTCACATGGTGACGATTTAGAGGCAGCACTACAAGTTCAAGAGCAAATTGAAGAATTAGGCTTAGGATTAAAGGTAAACTTAATCAATCACATTGGACCAGTCATCGGAGCTCATGCCGGTCCTGGAACCATTGCCGTATTTTTCTTTGCAACCCAAAGATAATTAAATAAAGTAAGGCAACCGCCTTACTTTATAACTGGGGCCTTAGCTCAGCTGGGAGAGCGCATGGCTGGCAGCCATGAGGTCAGGGGTTCGATCCCCCTAGGCTCCACCAATAAATTCTTTAAAGACACTTTGTATACGTCAAGGTGTCTTTTTTTATGTAAGAGTTGTGTGATATAATCTAAATATATGGTATAAGATGAAAATATGTATGTTAAGGAGTAGCTATAATGGGTTTGATAAGAAGAATTATAAAAGAAATAATTAGACCTTTTGATAATAAAATTAAGGGCGAAGTTGGAGAATCAAAAGTAAATTCAAAATTAAACCCATTATTATTTGGGGGAGTAGAACATAGACTCATTAACAATTTACTTCTAATAGATGAAAATGGCAAAAGTCATCAAATAGATCACATTGAAATAAGGGAGAATGGGATATTTTGTATTGAGACCAAAAATATAAAAGGATGGATTTTTGGTAATGAAAATCAAAAAAAATGGACTCAAGTACTATATAATGAAAAGCATAAATTTATAAATCCTATAAAACAAAATAAATCGCACATATACCATATTAGCAAAGTACTTAATAGAAAATATAAAATTAACTCTGTTGTTATGGTTCAAAATAATGCTGATAGAATAAATTGTGAAAATGTCATAAATTTAGATGATTTAAAATCTTATTTATTAAAATATAATGATGGCAGTAAAATATCTGTTAAGGAAATGGATGAAATTTATGTTAAATTAATGAGTGCATCATCAAGTATAACAGATAGGGAACATATTAGAAATATAAAACTGACTCAAAGAGAACTTAAACAGGGATTATGTCCAAGATGTGGCGGTCAATTAGTTGAAAGAAATGGTAAGTATGGAAAGTTTTGGGGATGTTCAAATTATCCAAAATGTAAATTCATTTTAAAAAACAAATAGTTTTTTGGTTATTTACATAATTATGATACTTTAAGGGTGCGGTTTGAACCGCACCCTTTTTTTACATTTCGTTGTAAATAATGTAGAACAAAATAATAAAAATTATTCAATTAGCAATTAATGCCATTGCATTAGGTGTAGTAATCATGTTTATAATAACACCTAACATCGTAATAATTTTTTCATTAAAGGTTTGTTGTTTTTTGTTCATTTTTTCCTCCTCTAAAACAATCTAATGTAATAAATAAAAAAGCAACCTAAATTGAATTATAAAAATAGGGTTGCTTCTAAAGTTATCTAACATTGAGCGTTTTATATTTAATTATTCATGTGGATTTCAATCGAAAAAATAGTCGCTTAATTAGTAAACACTACTAAAAATATTAGTACACTTTACCTTAATCTTATGCAAAAAAAGTATAACACACATATTAAAGGTTGTCAAGGGTAAAAAAGCATGTATTTTATATTGAAAATGAAAATAAACAGAGGTTTAAATGTGTTACGGATTTAGTATTCAAAAAATGCTTGATATAAAATATAAAATTGTTTTTATAACCATATTTAATTCCGTTTTGGGAATAATAAGGCATCATTTTTGTATATGTGTAAATTATACATTATAATTTAATCAAGGTGGTAAGATGGATATTAAATTAAGTTTAATCGAAAATAAAGACCTAAAAAAGTTTAAATTTGATATGCAAGAAGCATTTCAAAAAGGTTATGAAGATGAGTTTGGTAGAACATGTTTTGAAATACTTCCTGAAAAAGATATTAATGAGTCGTTAGAAACAAATGATTCTATTGCTTATAAGGCAGAAATAGATGGCAACTTAGTAGGTAAAGCGATTATTGTTGTTGATAAAAAGTTAAAGAGAGCTCACCTTGATTTTCTTTATGTAAAATGTGGTTATCAAGATCAGGGAATTGGTAAAAATATTTGGTATGAATTAGAATTGCTTCACCCAGAGGTTGAAGTTTGGGAAACAACTATTACCTACTTTGATAAAAGAAATATCCATTTTTATGTAAATATATGTGGATTTAATATTTATAGTTATTTAAATGATGAAGAAGAAGATGGGGCATGCGCTGGAGATTTTTGTGGTGGAATGTTTCAATTAAGGAAAGTTATTAAAAGATAATATGGAATTTAAAGACGAGTTTAATATTATTAAAGGTGAAAAAATTGAATTAAAGATTTTATATCGTGATGAAGGAGATAATGAAGAAATTCCTTATTATTACTATGGAATTTTTTTAGATGGTATTAAAAAATCAATCGGTAAAATAAGTATAAGGATTGGTCATAATTATCACTCATATTTTAATGGTAATATTGGCTTTGAAATTGATGAAGAATATCAAGGTAATCATTATGCATATGAAGCGGCCAAATTAGTAATTCCGGTGGCTAAGGCCCATAATATGGATTATGTTATTATCACTTGCAACAAATCAAACGTGGCATCTAGTAAAACGATTGAAAAGTTAGGGGCTAAATTAATAGAAGAAGTTGATCCACCACAAGATTATCTCTTTTACTTTGAAGGAATCGAAACTCATAAGATTTATAGATTAGATATCTAAATATCTTAAATTATGCTACAATTATTTTAAAGGAATATTGATAATATGAAAAATAACTACGAGTCAAAACTTAATTTAAAAGAAACGCAAATTGCGATTAAACTAGTTAAAGATACCTTTGAAAGAAAACTATCTAAAGTATTAAATCTTCACCGAGTTAGTGCGCCAGTGATAGTTTTTTCAAAAGATAAAATTAATGATGATTTAGGGTCTAAAAATTCAGCTTTAACTTTTAATATTCCTAATTTAGACAATAAAGATATTGAGATTGTTCAAAGTTTAGCTAAATGGAAGAGAATGGCTTTATTAAGATATGGTTTTTCGATGTATGAAGGCATTTATACCGATATGAACGCGTTAAGACCAAATGATATTATTGATAATATTCACTCGATTTATGTTGATCAGTGGGACTGGGAATTAATCATAAAAAGAGAGGATAGAACTCTAAATTTTCTAAAAGAAGTAGTTAGGAAAATTATGTGTGCCTTGCATGAAACTAAAGTCGTAGTTAACAAAGAATTTCCAGTTTTAAAAGAAACCATTTGTAAAGATGTTTTCTTTATTAGTAGCGAAGATTTAATTAGGAAATATCCGGGAAAGAATTTGTTAGAAAGAGAATATTTAATTACTAAAGAATATAAGACTGTATTTATTTACGGAATTTCACCACGAGATGGTGAGTCTATGCGTGCTCCTGACTATGATGATTGGAGTTTGAATGGTGATATTTTAATGTGGTCAGACACCCTTGGCGATGCAATTGAAATTTCATCAATGGGTATTAGAGTTGATGAAGTTAGTTTAGAAAAACAAATTGCCATCTCTAAACGCGAAGATTTGTTAAAAGGAAGATATCATCAAATGATATTAAATAAAGAATTGCCGTTAACGATTGGTGGGGGAATTGGGCAATCAAGAATTTGTATGATATTACTTGAAAAATTCCATATTGCTGAAGTTCAAGCTTCACATTGGAGTGAAGATGAACTTAAAAAATTAAAAAAATGGGGAATTAATATATTATAGGGGGATAATATGAATGCTAAAATTGATTTAACGGACATAGTATTAAAAACTGAAAGATTAATCTTAAGACCATTTCGATTAGATGATCTTGATGATTTTTATCAGTATGCCAGCGTTCCTGGTGTGGGCGAGATGGCCGGTTGGCAGCATCATCAAAATAAAGAAGAATCGTTAACAATTTTAAATAGGTTTATTGATGGAAGAAAAACCTTTGCAATAGAGTATGACAATAAAGTAATTGGATCTTTAGGAATTGAAGAATATGATGAAGAATCATATCCTGAGTTTGAAGACCAATTAGGAAGATCTATCGGATACATACTTGCTAAAGAATATTGGGGTCAAGGTTTAATGATTGAAGCGGTTAAAGCGGTTATTAATTATTGTTTTGATGAATTAGATCTTGATTTTTTAGAAGCTGGGTATTTTTCTTACAATAAAAAATCTGCTCGGGTTTTAGAAAAATGTGGTTTTCTATTTTACATGAAAACGAATAAAATGGTATTAGGTAAAGAGACTGAGGCAATTAGGCTAATGTTGATTAACACGAGATTAATTTAGAAGTTCAATGGTAAAGATTTTGCAATAAAAATTTACAAAACAAAATAAAAATGTTATGATAATATTTGAAAATAAGCGGAGGTATTTTTATGATTAGAAGATTATTAAAATTAGTATTTAAGATTTTAGGTTCGATAGTAGTAATATTACTTTTATTTATCTTAGTAGTAAATATTATTCCACCTAAAAAGGATATTGCGGAAAATCCATTTATTTCTACTACAGGAAAACCAATGATTGTTGCTCATCGTGGGGGAAAAGAAAGTAACCCAGAAAACACGATGAAAGCTTATAAAGCTTCGGTTAATGAATATGAAGTAGATGTTTTAGAAACCGACCTGTGGTTAACTAAAGATAATGAGTTAATTTTGATGCATGATGAAACAATTACTAGAACTAGTGATGTTAGATTATTTCATTCAGAAGCACAAATGGCAAAACCAGCAGTTCGTGAATTTACCTTAGAAGAGTTAAGAAACTTTAATTTCGGGTATAATTTTGAAAAGAATGGTGCGTTTCCATATCGAAACTTAGTGGCCCAAGATGCGCCAAACCGCAAACAAATTTTAAAAGATAATGATTTATCAGTTGTTACCTTTGACGAATTCTTAGGTGAATTTTATAATGACCATAAAGATTTACTATTTATTGTTGAGATTAAAAATAGTGGCGAAGAAGGATTTAGGGCTGCTGAAATTATTAATGAAGTTTTAGGAAGATATCCAGATTATAAAAACCGCTTAGTCGTCGGAACTTTCCACGATGAAATTGAGGCACATTTGAAAGCAAATTATCCAGAAATCTTAAGAGGGGCTTCAACTAGTGTTGCGACACAGTTTGTAATTACATCGTTAGTTGGAATGAATCTATTTGATAAAAATAAATTTGCTTGTCTACAAATTCCGCTTAAAGCCAAAGGTATAGATTTAACTAATAAATCAATTATTAAAAGAGCTCACAGAAGAAATATCGCAGTTCAATATTGGACCATCAATAATGAAGAGGATATGAAAAAATTAATTAAATTAGGAGTTGATGGAATCATGACTGATAATCCAGAACTCTTAAAACAAGTATTAGATAATATGTAAAAAAAACACAAAAAAGTCGCACAAAAAAATTGTGCGATTTTTTTTGTGAAACCCCTTTACTTTTTAAATTAAATGATATATTATATGTTATGGAACCGGTACCCATCGCTTCAAATAGCCGGATAACGTGAATAAAAATTCATGTTTTAA
>JAAYXR010000003.1 GCA_012515785.1 Acholeplasmataceae bacterium
ACTCAAGCTAATACTCAAATTACCATTAATAAAAATAAAAAATTTCAACAAGTTAAAGCAATAGGAGCCGCGATGACTCATGCCTCAGCTTATAACATTAACCGGAGCGCCTATAAAGATGAAATGTTAAAAGCTTTATTTTCACCAACTGAAGGAGCTGGATTTAATATCATTCGCGTCCCAATCGGAACCAGTGATTATGGAACTTATGTCAATGGGACATTAGCTTTTTATACTCTTTGTGATATTGAAGAAGGAGAAGATTTAGAATTAGAACATTTTTCAATTCAAAATGATTTAGTTGACTTAATTCCAGTCATTAAAGCAGCTTATGAGATTAATCCAAAACTTCAAGTACTATTAGCTCCATGGAGCGCTCCAGCGTGGATGAAAAGTTCTAAAAGACTTCAAAGTGGATTCTTACTTGAAGAATATGAAGAAGTATATGCTAACTATTTAGTTAAAGCGATTATGGCATATGAAACTAAAGGAATTAAGGTTAATTATTTATCAATTTTAAATGAGCCAGAGATGCATCCTTCAACTTATCCGGTGATGAATATGCCAATTGACCAACAAATTAGAGTGACTAAATTAGTTGGTCAAAAATTAAAAGAAAATAAATTAGAAGTTAAGATTATGACTTGGGATCATAATACTGATAATTACCAATATCCACTAGAGTTATTAGGTGATAAAGAAGCTAATAAATATGTTTCAGGAGTGGCTTTCCATGGTTATTATGGTGATATTTTTGATCACGCATATGCCTATCAACAAATTAAAGATAATTATCCAAATAAAGAAATATATTTTACTGAAATTACTGCTGGTGATTGGAGTGTTGACTTTGCCAGCAATATTAGTTATGCCTTAGTTAACGCTATTTTAGGAACTTTTAATAATCACGGATCGATTGTAACATACTGGAATTTAGTTCTAGATGAAAATAACATGCCATTTTTTGGTGGAGCTGGAAATTGTCATGGCCTTTTAACTAAGGCATTAGATGATACTTGGTATTCAAAATCAGCTGAGTATTATGCTTTAATGCACGTTTCTAAATTTATTAATTTAAGTGAGCATAAAACTTATGTAATTGATTCATATTCAACTAATGATATGATTGTGGCAACATCATTTTTACGCGATGACGGAAAAATAATTTTAGTGGTGTTAAATACTTCAGACCTTTTAAGTGAAGAAGTAGAAATTAAATATAATGGTCGCTATTTTAGTTATGAAATTATGCCGCAAAGTGTCGTAACCTTTGTGTGGGAGGGATAACATGAGTAAGTACAGATCTTATATTTTTGGTTTAATCTTATCACTTGTTATCTTTGCTGCGTCTCTTACCGCCTTTTTAGTTTTAAGCAATCAAACTAAAAATGGTGAAATTGACTTTAGAGATATTCCAACCAACCAAAGAGAGAATATTAAAGTAGCGAATAAAAGTTATCAATTTAATGGGTTAGATATTTTTCAACAAGATTTTAATCACTATGATTTATATATTACTTTTCTTGATGAAAATGATGATATATACGAAGATGTTACTTTTTATATTTCAAAGATGGCTGAAGACTTAAATGAATCAACTAAGATTAATGCGACTTTAAATGTTAATAAAGTCTATGAAGTTGAAAATTTCTATATTCCTTCACGAGGAGATTATTTTTTAACTGCTAAATTTAAGATTAATGGATTAGATAATGAAGCGGTTTTACCAATTACGTTTCCCAAAATGAATCCAAAAATTTATATTAATAATGGATTAAATAATTTAATGTTTGAAATTGATGGTAAAACATCATGGTCATCATTTATTGATCCAGAAGGAATTAATCTTTATCGTAGTAGTGATTATACTTTTAATGAAAATGCGAACATTATTGAAGAAAATCTAAGAATTATTACTTATCAATACTTAGATTTAAATTCAACACCACTTGAACCTTATTATTTTTTAAAATTATCAAGTAAGGAAGGAAGAGTGAACTTTTATACAAGATGTTTATTTAGCACAGTAACTCAAGAAGATTTCAAAGCGAGATTTTTACACGATACAACAACTGATACGATGTATTTAGAATTTACTGGTAGTATTAAAGGCCCAGAAAAAGATAATAATCTGGCAACTAGAGATATTAGATTAAGAGTTGGTAATTGGCCAGTGACGACGATGGTTGAAAATAGTTATCGTGGCGATGATAATTCAAGGTATAAATTCTTAATTAACTTAAAGGATAAAAACTTAGTTAAAGTCGGACCAAATGACTTAGTAATCTACTATATTGAAAATGGTACGATGCTAGAAGCTAGTATTAATACTAATCCGTTTGATATTAATCCAATTTCCAATAAATATGATGGATATAAAGTTTATTTATCACGACCAACGGCGTTACAAATTAATAAAGATTATGACTTAACAGTTTCTAATTTAATAGCTAATTTTGTTAAAGAAGGAGAGGTTGTTTACTTAGTATTTAGTGGTTTAGTTTATTTTCAAAATCCACTAGCGATTACTAAAATGAGTTTATATGTGCAAAATTTAGGTTCAACTGAAGCCGAAATTTTACCAGATGGAAGTTTCAAGGTTAAAGTTGACTTAACTAATTTACCAATTTCAAGTCATTGGAATGACTTAAGGTTCTCTTTTACCGAAGGAGAAAATAAATTTATGGATATTGACTTGCGTTCATCACTAATAACTAAAGGTTCTCCTTTAGTTGATGGCAATGTCACATATCAGTTTGAATCATGGAACGATTTATTAAAACTTCATAAACATCGTTAAAGAGAAAGGAGATATTTATGAAAAAATTTTTATTAACATTGGGACTATTATTTTTAAGTCTATTTGCTATTTATGGCTGTGAAAAAGAAGTTGATTTGGACGCAGCATTAGCAGAGTTAACTTTTGCAACAACGGTTGAAAACAACATCAATATGCCAAAACTTTCTGATAAGTTTAAAGGTGTAGAAGTGATAATTACTTCCGATAAACCAGGAGTTTTATCTAATACTGGAGTTGTTAAAAGAGGATTAGAAGATGTCGTTGTTAAATTGACAGTAACGGTTAAAAAAGGTGATAAAGAAGCCACTAAGACAGTTAGTGTCACGGTTAAAGGGTATGAAATAAATGATGTTTTGGATTTAGCATTATCACAAATTACCCTTCCAGCTGAAACTAGTACTAATTTAACTATGCCAAAACTGGATGTAACTGATACTAGATTTGCAGGTTTAACCCTAACTTTCACTTCAGATAAACCAGCAGTTATATCAAATGAAGGTGTCGTTACTCAAAAAACGCAAAATGAAACGGTTAAAATTACTGCCAAGGTAGCATATGGTGAAACTTCTAAAACTAAAGTTTTAACAGTCGTAGTCTTAGCACGAGCATTAAACGATGAAGAAAAAGTGGCAGCAGCTAAAGCGGCTGTATCACTTCCAGAATCAACTAAGGTTGATATTATGTTACCTGATACCCATAG
>JAAYXR010000095.1 GCA_012515785.1 Acholeplasmataceae bacterium
GAATATGCTTACTTTTTAGATCGAATTCAAACTAAAGAAAAACGACTAGAACCATTTAAAAAGTTAAAAACGCAAACCCTTGATGGACGTTATATAAAATTAGGCGCTAATATTTCCAGCCATGATGAAATTGACCACTTAAAATACGCTGAAGGCGTGGGACTATTTAGAACTGAATTTTTATTCATGAGAGATAGTAAAACGCCAACGCTTGAAGAACAAATCCATTCATATGAAATGGTATTAGCTTCGAATAAAAATGAAATTAACGTGATTAGAACCTTAGATATTGGTGGTGATAAGAACTTAACTTATTTACCAATTAAAAAAGAAGAAAATCCGTTTTTAGGTCAAAGAGCGATTCGGCTCTCACTAGCCAATAAAAACCTTTTTAGAACTCAGTTAAAAGCGTTGTTGCTCGCAAATAAATATTCGAATCTAGCGATTATGATGCCAATGATTTCGACACTAGATGAAATTTTAGAGGCGAAAGAATTAATTAAATCCGTAGAAACGGAACTAACCGAAGAAGGACATAAGATTAACAAATATCAACTTGGAATTATGGTTGAAGTTCCAATTGCCGCTTTCGGTTTAGAAGATTTAATCGAAGAAGTTGATTTCGTAAGTATTGGATCAAATGACTTAATTCAATATTTATTCGCTGCTGATAGAATGAATGAAGAAGTGGCATACTTATATCAGCCATATCACCCACAACTATTAAAAATTATTAAGCATGTTGTAAACATCGCCAAAAAACACGATAAATGGGTTGGTGTTTGCGGTGAGATGGCTGGAGTCAAAGAATCAGCGTTATTATTAGTTGGTTTAGGTGTTGATGAACTCTCAATGGGATATACCTCCATTCTAGAAATTAGAGAGATGCTGTCTAAAGTAAAAACAACAGAATTAACTAAACTAGTTAATGACGTGCTTAAATTAAAGAGTAATGATGAAGTCTTACAAGTAGTTAAGAAATTTTTAAATAATATAAATAAAAATAAAGGAGAAGCTTATGAAATTTAGTTCGAAAATGGATAATTTAGTATTATTAATATTCGTATTAACTTTATTAGTTTTCCCAGTATTTGTGATCGCATTAATTCACATATTAATGCTTAGATATACTGTGGGGAAAGATCGAGTTAAAATTGAGGGTTTATTTAAATCAT
This sequence comes from Acholeplasmataceae bacterium, assembly GCA_012515785.1. Taxonomy (GTDB): domain Bacteria; phylum Bacillota_I; class Bacilli_A; order Acholeplasmatales; family Acholeplasmataceae; genus DUQW01. The sequence goes on from JAAYXR010000095.1 coordinate 1,176, forward strand.
TCGATATCAAATATGAAGATATAAAAAATGTCGAAATTAAAAATTTTGAAAATTCAGTTTTATCCGAAAACATTGATTTAATTGCCACAGCACTATGCAATAAAGGAGTATTAATTACTTATCTATCTGAGGGTAAAGAAAAGAGTGTTTATATTTCACCAGAGACTCCTCAAAGATTTATTGATGAAGTAAATAAACACCTTCATAAAGAAGAACCAAAAGAGAAAAAAACTGAAGAAAAAGAATTAGTTATTCCAGAAATTGTCGAATAATTAAAACAACAAATAATGGCTTTTTAAAGCCTTTATTTTATCATTAATTAAATTTAAAAAGAGCCTTATTAAAAGGCTCTTTTAAATTGTTTAATTATTATAAGGATTTTGCGATATCACTAGCGAGTTGGTTTAATTTTTCACTAGTTTCATTGGTTAATTTAGTAACGATAGTTAGTGGCTCACCAACTAATTTATTATCTTTCATCTTTCCAAATGTTTCAACAAGTAGTGGTAAGGCACGGCCTCCCC
>JAAYXR010000096.1 GCA_012515785.1 Acholeplasmataceae bacterium
GTCCAAATCCATTAATTGCTACTTTAATTGCCATAAATATTCCTCCTTAATATATTGTTTTATGGTGATTTCCACTAACAATTTTATCATAAATAAATAGTTATTTCTATTTATATTAAAAAATATGCAAAGATTTCGCTTATTTTTACCCTCAAAATATAAAATATAAAAAAACTACCACAATTTTATGTGGTAGTTCCTTTTTAATCTTGATAGGTTGCCCCAATGTCAGTTAATCCCCATCCTAAATCTGGTGTTGTATCATATATCACGACTTTAATTCTTCTCGTTCTATTTCTAATACCTGAGTTAATATAGAAATATTTTCCTTTAACTCCTTCGTGGTTTGGATGGATATCTTCAATATCTTGAAGCTCTAACAAGACATCTTGAGGACCATAATACATCTTATAGGTATATTCGCGTGGTATATCTAAGATAAATTGATATAACCCAGCTACGTTTCTTGAAAATCTGAAACGATAATTAATTAAGTTAGAATGTTCCAAAGCTAAATAGTATATACCCATATGGTGATGAATTCCATTTATAGTTGTAAAGTCAGGGAATAAATCTACTGTTGGGAAGTTAGTTGATAGTTGAGTATATTCAGTATCCATAACTGCAATTTGAACTCTTATTGGAATATTATAAAACTTAGGTACATTCACCACTAATTTTTCTTCTGAAGTTACTGGATCATAATAATAAATATCAAAGATGAATGTTACGTTATAGACAGCATCTCGTACACTTAAATAGTAATACGTCTTATTTCCATTTTCAGCTGTAACAACATATGTAATAATAACATCAGTCGTTGATTCATCAGTTGGTTCAGATAAATCAGTTGGATAAATTGTGAAATCAGCCGCTAATTGAGCAATATCGGAAACATTTGAGTTCGCATTAACTGCTGGTGTGTAATAAATATCATAACCACCAGCTGATTCAACATAGTATAATCTTTGAATCGTCGCCCCAATTGGTAAGAATTCAACCATTCTTGGAATAAACTCGTTCAAGTTAACCATGTCAACTTCACCTTCAATTAAAATATGTTGTTCGCCGGCTTCATCAGCCCCACCGTAGTTAATACCGCCTGGGTGAACCGCAGTTAAATTATTATATGCCGTATTAATATCAGAAAATTGATAGTTATCAACTGGTGTTGCGTCTGGATAAATAATTGGATCAGTTGGATCAATTGGTATGCTTGGATCATTTGGATCTGTCGTTGGAGCATTTAAAATATATATATCCGGATATGTTCCAATTGCACCTTCATCACCAAAGGCAATATTAGTTAAGTATGATGATGTTCCTGGAAGTTTGGTAATTGTTTCTGAACCAATCTCAACAGTATATATTTGGTTACCTACTTTTCTCTTTAAAGCGATATTAAAGACATAATCTCCTGGTAAGTCAACATTTAACATCATAATACGAAGCCTATTATTAACAATACTATATCTAGACTCATCATAACCTTCTGCGGTCGTTGTTATTTCTAAATAAACATCTTGAGATTGATCTAAATTATAGAATATATTGTTATAAGTAGGGTCGATATCGAATGTAAATTCAAAGATAGTTGACTCAACTTCTCGATCTGCTGTTAAGGCAATGTGTTGCTCTACTAAATCTTTATATCGTTTATAGACACTTACTTGTTTTTCACTAATAGTGTGAGTATATACTCTTGCTGGTTGTGACGCTTCTTCACTTTGAATTGAATAGGTAAATACATAATCTACATACCCATCTGCCGAACTATAATTTTTACTATATGTTACGTTTGTTAATGTCGCAAACGGAGAAATATAGAAATAGTCAAATAGTGGCATTGTGTATTCTTTATCATCAAGATAAATTGGTACTCCTGGGTGATAATACGGAGTAACCACTAAATCACCTGCAAGGATATTATATAAGAATGGTACTTCTGATTGGAAATTTTGGCCACCAACATTGGCTGGTATAATTTCAGATAAACCTTCTGGTTTTAAAGCCTCTAAATAATCATTCGTATTTGCAGCTTTAATGATTCTAATATTTTTATATGAATCATTTTCATAATATTTATATTTTACGCAATATGTTCCTGCCCTCATATTTTCACCGAAAGCTATTTCAAATGAAAATGTTCCGGTAGTTGGTTGAACCGCAACTGTTGTTAAAGAATAATGATTTTTATCTACAAGTTGCCATACTTCTTCACTTTGACCTTGTGGTATGTAATAGTAATGAAGTTCAACATAGTCTTTGATATCTGTTCCAACAGGCATTATTGGATTATTTCCTGACGAATGACTATAGTCTCGATGATTTACTTTAAAGGTTTCGCTAATATGTTGAGTAGCTGCATGAAACCAGATAGTATCAGCTAATGGTGGATGCGGAGTTACCGTAACCCCATCAATTACATATGAAGTTGGTACAATATTTACGCTTGAACGTTTTAAAACGACTTTAACATTATATGATGTTTTGTATTGTGGAACATTAAATAATGTTTCAGTGTCTAATGAAGCCTCTGAATATATCGTGAATTGACCTAAATTAATTGTTAATTCATTTTCTGGAATTCCTTGCCTAAATTCATACTTACCATTAGCCTTTAATTCAAATAAATGTGGATAATCACTTACAAAGTTTGAAATTAAACTTGGCGGATAATTGACTGAAACAATTCGATTAGGATTTAATTCCCGCTCATTTTCTAAATTGTCAATAAATGTATTTACAGGAGGGTGAACCCCTGAATCATACGGAGCGGCAATAAACGCTTGATACGGAATATTAGCGGCAATTATATCAAAATCAAGACTACTTTGACCTACCATTAGTAAATCCATATCCAACTCAAAGGTAATCTCTTTGTTTTCATAATCAATTTCAGATGGAACTAACTCAAAATTACCATTTTGATCTTTAACTCTAAAATCTTGATCAACTTGTAATAATTCACTTTCGTCATTTAAATTTACTTGCCACAAACTAGTATGGTTAACAAATCTAAAGTCTAGACTTTTATCAACCATTTCTCGATGACTCATATCATCATATATATCTGGCGAGTGTGGTTTACTTCCATCTAATTTTAATAATTTAGCTATTTCAGTATTAATTGGTAATTTTTGCCCAAAATCAGCGCCTGAAGAAGTTGATAAAACATACATACCATTTGGTCTAGTTCCAACAAATCTAGGACCTAAAACATTGTTTTCGGCATATTTAATATATGATGTAATCTTTTCACCGTTACTTAATGTAACATATGGGTTTCTCATCTCGAAAGCTTCATGATAAATATAGATGCCTTTAGATGTCAGGTTTTCAACTTCTGAAACTAGTGGCACGTCTCTAACACCAATATATGTTCCATATCTTAAATAATAATTAGACGGATTACTTGTCATATATGGTATTACAAAAACTCCACTTTCTTGATACCCTTGTTCACTTGGAAAATAAACATTACCTGGGAAATCCGGATTAGCTGCACCAACTAAAATTCTCGAGCCGTAATTTACCCATTGAGGAGTAGTGTTACTTGAATTGAGACTACCCCCTTCTCTTTGAGAATATCCTAAGGAGTCTATAGTATTACCAATTGAACTAAACACTTTTCTTTCATATAAGGTAGGATAGCGTCTATAAGTGTCTCGTTTTTGAGTATAGGCCTCATACTGACGATAACGATTTCCCCCATCATTATATTCATAAAATCTCATTTTGGTATAAGTAACTTCTGTTAAAGTTGCACTACCCACATTTTGAGTATTATGCATAAAATCAAATCCAGTAAATACCGCTTGAGTATAATCGTTTACTCTAGCACTATAATATTTAGCGCCTGCAAACGAGAATGCCGTAGCACTAAAAGAAAAGTTTTCATTTTGATCAAGTCGACCAATTAAGTCAACATTAGGATTCATATTAACAATAAAGTCAAATTCTCCATATTGGCCAGTTGAAGAATAAAAGCTTCTATCACCAACCATGAATTGGTCGCCCCCTCTTTGTAAGCGGCCAATAACTCCACCAATTCCCCTTTTAGCACGCGGATATCTTCTAATAATGTCCCTATTGACATCTTTTCTTACTAAAAAGTTATCCTCATATCCATATAAATATGAGTTTAGATTTGTTGTATTAAAAGTAATTTTATCAAAATTTGCATAGTTAGAAGCACGGAAGGCTCTAACTTCACCATAGTTAACTAGTGTATCAATTTTGACATATATTTTAGGATAGCGTTCAGAACTATCTGGCACTTTTTTAAATACGAATGTTGCCCCAACAACGCCGCCAGCAACATCAGTTGAAATAACTTCACCATGGTTAATCATACGTCTCATTTCTGATAACCCATAACCAATTACCCCACCTGCAGATGCGTTAATTCCCGGTCTTTCTCCTGATGCTTTAGTTGTCACAGGATGATTATATGTTGCATAATACGTTGAACCGTTGGGATAAAAATATAATCTTGCGTGAGGAGTTACTGAAGTAGAATCATCGTATTGACTAATTATCGATGTCAAAGCAATAACTTTACAATAATTAATACCATTTAATATTCTCGATGACGATACGTCGGTAGTGCTTGTCATTGTTAAAGTAAAATTTTGAACATTGCCAGCGATTAATTCTTGGGCTAAGGCCACGGCAACAATACCACCTGCTCTGGCAAAGGCTTTATTAACCCCAATAATTTCACCACTATTTGAAGTATCATATATTCTTGAATCTTCGGAACTAACGAATGCGGCAATTCCTCCAACAATAACTCCGCCACTATAAGACTGAATTCTGCCTGCATAATATCCGCTTGAATCGCTTTCGAAAGTGGCACTAGCGCTTGCGTTATCGTTATAGAATGTAACATTACCATGGTTAATTGAATCTTGGATTGAAAATCTGTTGTTAGTTACAAGACCTCCAACATAGACATTTCCTAAACCATGAATACCGTATTTAGGACTTGCGCCTGTTTGATAAGTTGAAGTAATATCACCATAATTTATTGAGTCGATAATACCATAGGTGGCGTGTGGGGTTGAACTTGCATCTTGTTCGTGTAAATTCCCCGCTGCATTTTCGTTAACTAATCCAGCAACATAAATATTGCCGTAGTTATTATTAATATCACCAACAATAATTTTACCTTTATTATATGAGTCTTTGATATACACATAACTTGTTAATCCTGTCACCGGATCAACTACCGATTCATCTAAAAGTAATGGAGCAAATCCCGCTACTTTAATACATGGACTATTAGTTTGACCTGTAACAGCATTAGTTAAGTTAGTTATTGTAATATCACTTTCTTGGAATACGTTTTGATATGAAATTTTAGTGCTTGTTGAAATAGCCGCAACTACTAAATTTCTACTATAAGAGAAATTTTTAAATGTTAAGCTTCCCTTATTTTCAACAAATCTTAATTTACTATTTCCTAATGTTTTGACTATTCCGTAATAGTTTAGATGATAATTAAATTCTAAAATTGCATCATTGCTGGATTGATATAATCCAATACCACGAACGCTTCTTGAATTTATTATTGGTACATATACTATGTCTTCATTTTTTACCGATGCAGAATCGACAAAGGCAGTTCTCACTCCACTAATTTGAATATCATAGTTATGAAGATCAATAAAATCGCTATATGCCGATAAATTACTATTTAAAACTCCCGCAACCTTAACCATTTTATAAGGATTGGTGTAAGTACTTGGGTCAACTTGAATAACATTAGTCATGTGGTTATAAATAGCGCCGCGATGAGTCCAATTACGGTTAAGTTCACCAGCATTAGAAAAACTAATTCCAGTAGCGTCACCAATAACTCCACCAACAAGGTAGTTTAATTTAGTACCATTTAAATTCATTATGCTAATTCTACCAACATGTGTTATTAGTTTATATTGGTTGGTTGTTCCTGAGGCATTATTTGAAAGTCCTAAAACACCACCAAGATTAACGGTGAATTTATTGTTATATGATGTTCCTAAGTTAGATGTTGGTGAGTAAATATCACCCAGATGTAAAACATTATTCATCTTAAGAGTGCCGTTAGTAGTGCTTCCAACGATACCACCAATATTGTATTTAACGTCTGTTAACTCATTTTGATTATAAATTGTATTTGTCGTTAAATCCCCGTCAACAAAAACATCTATAATTTGACCAGATGCATCTCCTGCAATAATTCCTACATTTAAATTTTGTGGAATTTGTTTATTTAAAATTACATTACCTTTAACTTGAACATTTTGAACTATTCCATTATCCATTGTTCCGGCAATTAATCCAATGTGATAGTTAAAGTTAGTTGTTTGATAATCTTTTAAGTTGACTGAAGATTGAACAACAGTTAAATTTTTAACTGTTCCGCATAATGTTCCAAACATTCCAACATATAAGTCTCTGTTGGCTGATTTTCCGTTATCAATAACTAAGTGAGCAATTTTCTTATTGTTACCATCAAATGTTCCACTAAAAGGAGCTAACGGAGTTTTATACACTTTAGGAGCTAAATCTCTTAAATCTAAGGTCGTTACCGCATCAGAAATTATATAACTTGCGGATTTATATTCAACATAAGGTAAATTAAGTATTTTGTTAAAATAAATAAAATCAACACTAGATTCAATTACATAACGATCTGACGCATCTTTATTTAGACCAAATAGTGCTGGATATCTGTAATTAGGATAATAAAACCAACCAGGATTCATCCCATTAGTTTTCAGTTCGGTTGTTGTTTTTGCGGTATGAAGAGCGCTTGGTGCTTCAACATCAACTGTTTGTCCGCCACTTACAACCGATAATAAATATCTAGTTGAATCATAAACCACACCACTAACTGTCGAGGTTGAATCAGCCCTAAAAACACCAGGCTGAATTGCCGCTTTATAAACTCCAGACCCAGGAGGTGATTCAACTCTGAAATTTCTCATATGTTGTGGCATAATAACTACATCACTAGCATAATATGAATTTAGTAATTGTCCGTTTCCTTTATTCCAAAAAACTAAGCCTGCCGCTTGTGGTCTTGTTTGGTGACCTAAGTCGGTAACAAAGTAAATTCCTTTATTAGCGGCGCTATAATTTACATAAACTTTTTCTACTATACCTGTATTTTCTCCAACAATATGAGCCGCTTTAGTAAGGTCTCCATCACCAACTCTTAATTCGAATAGCGGATTAATTAATCCAAAGTTTTTAATAGTACCACTATTAAATGAAAACATTGAATAATACGGAGTAGTGATGATTTCTTGATCACTTTCTACCAAATACAACTCATTTTCTTTATTATCTGCTAAGTATAAATTGGAAATCTCAAATCCACGACCATCAAAAATACCACTAAACTCATTATGTATCCAATTACCTAATGAATCTTGATAATTATAACCGATTGGAATGAATCTAGCCGTACCACCTAAATCGTTATAATCAATATCTTTTCCTAGTACATAGTGTAATTCGAGTAATGTACTAGCATGTTGATAACTACTTGCAAATGGTGAAACGTCAGCTGAGAAATTGTATAATTCTTGAGCTGTGTCAAATCTAATCTTAATTCGTTGTGCTTCTGGCAAACTATATTGTAGTGCCGCCTTGATTGAGGCAGGTGTAGCCGTTGCATTTGCAATATTTGTTCTAAAATCTGTGTAAGAAATAAAGTATGAACTACCTGAATACTCAACGATATCTTCAAACTCATGTTCTGGAATAATACTCATACTTCTAGTATATCCATGAACCATTACTTTATTCTTAGCAAGACTAAAACCTAGCACTACCGCTGTTAGTGCTAGCATAAATATTAAAATTAATATTTTAGAAATTTTAGTCTTATTCATTACCAATTTCCTCCCCAAGGCCGAGTTTGTAATCCCCAATTGTACTCAGGGCCACCAAAATCAGCTTGAACTAATTCATAAGTGAATCCTAAATGAAGAAAGTAATTTTCATTTATATTAATTTGATGACCATCAACTAAAATCCCAAATGTATCTTTAGGAATAATAAAACTAACTTTTATTGGAGCATATGTCGTATCAACAAGTTTTGTTTTGTAATAGTAATAAATGTTGCGAGCATCATTACCATGAACTTGTTTGTGCCAAGATTCACTATCAAAATTAAACTCTAATGGTTCATGTCTAATTGAAGTCTCAGTAATAACTCCTTGATAGTTAGGGATTTTTCTAACAACTTGATCTTGAATTGTTACTCTTAAATAAGCATTAACATTAGCTTTAACATAAAAATCAACACAAAGATTTTTTACATAATCAGGACTAATTTCATCATAGATATTAACATCATAAACACCTTTTTTAGTTTGTTGAGTGCCACCAGTACCAATTGTAACTAAACCATATTGAACCTTAGTTGCGCCGTTCATATAATAAACATCCACTTCTGAAACTTCAATCTTACCGATAGTTAAATCACCACTATTAGCGTTTTTTTCGTCAGTTAAATAGCCCGTAATAAAAGTAGTTGCAAGTGCAACTAAACATAGTGCTATTAAAATAAAGTAAACTGTACGAATTTTTTTCACTATTTTCTCCTTATGGTGTTGGTGGAATTTGTTCTAATTCTACTTTAATGGTTGATATTACGAATGTTTGCCCGTAATGAGCATTAGTTAAATATTTGTTTACTACTATTTGAAATAATAAAACTGTCTCATTAGAGCCACTTACGTAGCTTAATGAATCCATTGAAGCTATTACAAAATTACCATTTGGAAATACTGTTTTAGTATTAGCATATGTACTTTGATCTAGCTCTGAATATTTTAAAGTTAAAGCGTTATTAATTGTCATATTAGGTAAATTCATTAAAGTAATTTTTAAACTCCCTGGAATTGTACCTTGGTTTTTAACGACTAATTTAAAACTATATATTTGCCCGCTAACAACATTATTAATCTCAATCGCACTTGTTTTTAATTGATAGGCAGTTGCTGGATCAAATACTCCATCACAATCAGGATCATTTGCCTGATATAACTCTGCTTCAACTTCAATAGTTCCGGTCGAAAAAACAATTGATTGTTCAGCATTACTATGGGTAAACCATGCAAAAACAGCCGTAATTAACGTTGCACCAGTTAATACGATACTTATAATTATTAAAATAAGTTGCCGTTTATTGATATTACCCATAAGTTAAACCTCAATCAATAATATATACAAAAATTAATGAATTAATTTTTGTATATATTAAGTTCCTGTTTGGAAATTTATTGCTTCTTCCGTTAATGTTTGCCAAGTAACATGATCTGCTTGCTTGGCTTGAATTTTAATTATAATTTGAACTATTTTGCCAGAATATTCATTTCGAACTTCATAGCCATCTAAAATAATTGAACTTACTATTACAATCGGGGTTGTATTGGTTTCAAGTAAAACTCCTGTTAATCCACCATAATAATAAAAACCATCTGATTCTTTAGTAAAATCAGACCCTAATCCTAAAGTTACATCGACTCGATCATCATCTGCTTCAGTTCCGGTACCATATACAATCGCAGTTCCATCTAATTTAATCGTTAATTGGATTCGTAATTGACTTTTCACTGTTGAATTATTTACGATTTGATATTGAGTATTTACTAAATTTTGTCCGGGAACTATTAATCCTGAAGCAGCACTTCCAGAAAATTGATATTCAACTTTACCAGATTTTAAAGTAATTGAAGGAGTTTCTTTAATATCAATTAACCACGCAAAAATGACAGCTATGCTAGCGGCCCCCAAGAGTAGTGTCATTAATATTAAAACGATTCCCTTTTTTTTCATTTTTATCCAATATCAATACTTAATTTTTCAATATCTAACGATCCAGCATAAGCGCTCGAATGGGTATCAACATCAAAAGTTATATCAAATATAATGTCTAATGTTTGATTTGGTTGTAGTGTTTTGTTATTAACTAAAACCACATTATTAGAAACATTCAAAAAATTTTTTAATCTATTTTCTTTTAATATTTGATTATCATACCCAATTGCTGTACCAGGAACGTTAGGTGTTAAAGTTATTACTTCAGCTCCAAAATATACTTTTGAATCTTTAAGTAAATAAACGTCTCTAATATCAGTTCCTAAATACGTCATATTTTTAAGCATGACATTAATCGTCTTAGAGTCGGAACTATAACTCTTTATCAATACTCTAAAACGATAATTATCGCTAGGAACGCCCATTTGTAAAAGTGCAACTAAATCACTAGAATTTTGAATAAATATTTCAGCTTCATCATTTTTCTTAACAAATAAGAACGACTCAACAACATCAGATTTAACATTTAGTTCTAAAACATCAGTAGGAGTTTCCTTTGCAAGACTAAACCACGCATAAACAGTACCAACAAGTAGTACAAACGTACTTATTAAAAATCCTAATGAGTAAAGTTTACGTCTAAGCATTTTTCTCCTTCTCGATTTCTCTTCTTACTTGTTCTTCAAGTAGTTTTCTAGTTTCCGGATCAAGTTTTGATTCTTCTTGTTTTTGGCCTTTCTCTTTTTTAATAAGATGAGGTAATATTTCCGTAACTATCACAAATATTATAAAGATAACAATAACCAAAAATATAAGTGATCGCGAACCTAACAAGAAAGAACCCAACCACTTCCCGCCATGTGATATAACAATCCCATGAAAATTGTTCTGATCAACAATCTCACCATCTGGCGATGGGTTGTTTGTTCCCTTTAAAACTAGTCCATTATCTTTAATTTCATATAGTTGGTGAACTATATAAATTCCTTTTTCATTTGAATAATATACTATGTTGTCTTGCCCTACTTGAGCCGTTTCATAGTATTTATCATAATCTAATTTTTTAATAATAATAATTTCCCCAACATCAATATCTGGTTTCATTGATGGGGAGGCTACTACCGAGTAACTATAACCAAATACTGAAAAAATCTTATTATTTTTCTTAGCTATAGTTGATAAAATAACTAATGATACAGATAAAACTAATAAGATAATTGTTACGGCATATGATATGTTTTTAA
>JAAYXR010000013.1 GCA_012515785.1 Acholeplasmataceae bacterium
CAACTCAAAAAGAAATAAATAAGTAAATATAGTATTTACCTAGCCTTATTAATAAGGCTTTTTGACTTTAATAATAAATTTAAATACTTTTTTGAAAGTACGATACAATTTCCTAGCTAATAAAAAATGCGACCGCAGTCGCATTTCTATTAGATTTTTAATTTGTTAAATTTTATATCTTAACTTCAATTAAAGATCCATCTTCATTTGGATGATCTTTTAAATAAGCAATGATTGGATTGTAGTTTTTATCAGGGTTACCTGGACGGCAACGTGATAAGTTTTTTACTTCTCCTTTAACAATCGCTTCAGCAAAAGCACGGCATCCTGGGAACCCACAAGCTCCGCAGTTTACCCCTGGCAATAATGCTTCAACATCATCAATTCTTGTATCTTCTTTTACTTTTAAAAATTTATCAGCAAGGGTTAATGCTACCGCTAGCAAAATCCCCATTGCAGTTAATACGATAATAGGCCATAAAATTGTCATGATAAAGTCACCTCTTCTTTTCTTGATTTGCATGTTTTTGATAAACAAGTTCCACATTTCGCTTCTAAGTGAGCAAACTCACAACCTTTAGGAACTTTGGTTCTTTTATTCAAAATACTAACTAGAATATAGATACCAATGAATACCAAAACTAATGCTAGAATAATTCCGATTTTTAGAAAATCCATCTTAAATCAATCCTTGTAATCCCATGAAAGCAAACGCCATTAATCCTGCGGTAATTAGTCCAATTGGAACTCCTTGGAAAGCTTTCGGAACGTTTGAACGTTCTAATCTTTCTCTAATTGCACTAAATAGAATCATCGCGATTGCATATCCAACTGCGGTACCTAAAGTTGAGGCAATTACATCAGTAAAGTTTGAATATTCGGTTGCTTTTATAGCTTGACCTAAAATAACACAGTTTGTTGTAATTAATGGTAAGAAGATACCAAGTCCTTTATATAATCCAGGACTTGCTTTTTTAATAAACATTTCAATAATTTGAACAATTGATGCAATTACTAAAATGAAAGCAATTGTTTGAATGTAGGTAATTCCCGCGGGTTTTAATACAAACTCATATAATGGCCAAGTAATTAAAACTGCAACAATTAATACTACCATAACTGCTGCTGACATTCCAACAGCATTTTTAGTTTTAGTTGATACTCCTAAAAACGAACAAATTCCCAAAAACCCCATTAAGACAATATTATTAATTAACATTGAATCAACAAATAATTTTAAAAAGTCTGTCATTTCTTAGCACCTCTCTTATCTTGAATAAATACTAGTAACGCAAGTAATAACCCCATTACGATGAATGCTCCAGGAGCTGTAGTAAGTACACCAATGAAGTATCTTGGAACATTTGAATCTTCAGCATATGGAATTAATGAAAACTCTGGAATGAAAGTAAATACTTTGCCAATAATAATGGTTCCTGTACCAAAGAATTCTCTAATAAATCCAACTAACATTATAGCAAGTCCAAATCCTAATCCCATACCAAGACCATCAAAAATTGACTTAACAACGCCGTTTTTACTAGCAAACGCTTCAGCTCTACCTAAAATAATACAGTTAACGGTAATCAAGGCAATAAATACTCCTAAAGTTGAATATAAGGCTGGTACGAATGCTTGAACTAACATTTGAATTACCGTAACTATTGTCGCAATTACAACAATATAAACTGGAATTCTTATTTCATCAGGAATAAAATTTCTAATTGCTGAGATGATGATATTAGTAATCGTTAAAATGATGATTACTAAGAGTGCCATTCCGAAAGCCCCTTCAAATGAAGTAGTCACGGCAAGAGCCGGACATAAACCTAGTAGTGAAATAAATATTGGGTTTTCTTTAATTAAACCTTTACTGAAAACTGCACCTAAAGAATCTGGATTTAAAGGTTTAGTTTCTTTAACTTTCTTTTCTTTTGCCATTATTTCTTCACCTCTGTTTCAATTGCTAATAAAATTAACTCAACAGTATTAGCTGCCGTTTCTGTAGCTCCGGCATATAAGCCCTTCTTAGCAGTGATTGTTGCTGAGATATCTTTAGCGTTGGTTCCGATAAATGCTTCTAAGAATGCTTCTACTTTAGTTTGATAGTTACCTTTAGAGTGGTTATATTCTAAAATTTCAATACCAATAATTGTAAAATCACTCTTCATAATAACTTCAATTTTGACATTACCATCAACTAAACTATATCCCGTATCAAATGAATATTGTTTATCACCGATAAAGCTAAATCCTTTTTCAGCACCATCAACTGTATAAACATATCTTTCAAGTAATGTTGTTGTAGCAGTAAATGTTGTATCTTTAGCTTTAACATAGTCACCGCCAAAGGCTTTATATAATGGATCAGTTTGTTTATGAGAATCTCTTACTGCTAGTAAGATTTCACTTAATGCGGTAACTACCGCTTGATCAACATCTGAAACTAATCCTGAATTAGTTGAGATTGTTGTTTCTACATCTTTAATTTGAGTATCATTAAATGCATTTAAGTATGCTTCTAATTTTGCTCTTAACTCTTCATTACTTACTTCTTCTAATTTAGAAACTTTAACTAATCCAGCTAAATCAATAAAGACTTTAACTTTAGTTGTTCCTGATTTAGCTAAATATGAATAACCATTAGCTCTCGTACCTGAAACGTTGTTTCTTTCAAGTACTATCGTACCTGCAGTAAATTCAGGATCTAATGTTTCCGTAATTTCACCAAAGATCATGTTAACTGGATCAACAACAATTGCTTTTAATTCGACAACTTTTTCAATCGTTTGTTTATTTGCTTTATAGCTTTCAACAATTGAACTAATTACTGATTTTAAAGCATTACTTGATACTGTAGCCCCAGCTGAGATTTCAGCTTCAAAATCTAATGGTACCCCTTGATATTCGGCTTCATACTTTCTTAATGCGGCATCACCGATTCCTGGTGTTTCATTAAAGCTGACGGCTTTAATTGATTCAATTAAATCACCACGATTAATTGCTACCGCAATTTCCATTTCGCCGCCGTATCCATTAGTTTTACCAATTGCTAGTAATCCTAAATATTCTTTATTTTCGTTAAACGCGAAGATGTAATCAGCTAATTTTTCTTCTTCATCTTTAGTTAACGCTTGAGCGCCTGATCTTTTATACTCATTTGGAATATCAGCTGCGCGGAAGAATTCTTTTCCTTCGGCATAAACCGCTTCACCGATTTCAATAATTTTTTTATCGCGATTCTTTTGAATAATCGGTGCGGTAACAAAGTGAGTTAATCCAATTAATAATCCCATTAATAGTGCGGTAAGGGATAAAACTAAGACGTTTCTTATCATTTGTTTTTTCATTAGAATGTCCCTCCTTTACCAAAGAATATAATTAAAATCATAACAATCATCGATACTCCATATGTAACTAAGAATTGCCAGTTAAAGCGGTTTTTGAAGATTTTAATGCGGTCAAACAATGGAACAAACATATTAGCAAATAATATACCAAAGACCACACCTTCTGGCATTGATCCGAAGAATCTGTTTAACATTGTCACTATCGCAATAATTAATCCATATAACAACTTAGTAGTTGTATGAAGTGGAGATGATACTGGGTCAGTTGCCATAAAGACAGCCCCAAATAATAATCCTCCTGATAATAGATGGAATAAAGCGAATTGGAAGGCATTAACATTTAGTCCTAATCCAGCAATTAATGCGAAAATGAAACTTGGAACAACTACCGCTAACATAATTTTCCAGTCAGCGGCTTTTCTAATAATTAGATAAACTGCACCTAGTAAGATAGCTACCTTACTAATTTCACCCATTGGGCCTGGAACACAGCCAACGAATAGTTCCCACATTTCATAACTTTCTAATACCTTAGCAAATGATTCTTGTCTGATATAAGTCAGTGGTGTCGTTCCAGCAACTACGTCTAGACTTGGATAAGCTCCAACGAAAAATGATCCAAATGCTAATGACACAAAGACTCTACCAACTGCTGCTGGGTTAAAGACGTTATGTCCGGTACCACCAAATACCATTTTCCCAATCGCAATCCCGAAGATTGCTCCCATGACGATGACATAGAAACTAATTCCGGCTGGTAATGTTAAAACGAAAATTAATCCGGTTAATGCTGAAGTTAATAAATTTAATGAATTAAAATCTTTATATCTTGAAACAAGTCTTTGCCATTTACCTTCAGCTTTTCTATCTGGTTTTTGAGATAGTGGGAAGATTAAGAATTCAGTTAGCATCGCTACCAAAACACTAGTAAACATTCGACAAAATGAAGCAAATCCCCATCTGTAGATAGTAAATACTACTACTGGTATTAAGGCAATCAAGACATCTAACATAATTCTTCTTGAATTCCATTTTTTAGTAATAAATGGACTTTGAGATCTAACAAGTTTTACATCTGTTTGCATATATAATCACCTACTTAATCGTCCTTTTGGCCTTTCTAATTTCTTCCGTTAGCGGTATTTTAGAAGGACAAATGTATGAGCATAATCCACATTCAATACATTTATTAACATCTAACGTTAGTAATTCTTCTTTATCACGCTTGCGTTGTGCTCTCATAATTAGTACTGGATCAAGTCCAGTTGGACAATGTTCAATACAACTAGAACACATAATGCAAGGATCTTCATGTAATTCTTCTTGGTTAAATACTAATAAACTAGTTGTTGTATCAGTAATTACGATATCATCATTAGTTGTATTAGTTCCCATCATTGGGCCACCTAAGACTAAGACTTTAGGAACTTCTGGTTTTAAATACCCACCAGCTTTTTCAATTAATTCACGAACTGGAGTTCCTAGTTTAATCTTAAATGTCATATTTTTAATACCATCACCAGCAATCGTAAAATATCGATATAGTAGTGGAACACCATATTTAACCGCTTCATAAAATGAACCTAAAGTTGTCGTATTAAAGTTTAACACTCCTGATTTAGCTAATATTGTCCCAATTGGAACTTTAATTCCTGTTGCTAACTCAACAGTTTGAATTTCCCATCCAGCCGGATAAAAATCTCTTATTTTTTTAACTCTAATATTTAAATCAGGATACTTTAACAACTCTTCTTCCATCTTTAAAATTAGAGCTTTATGTTTTTTCTTAATAGCGATTACCCCTTCCGGAGCATTAACCGCTTGCATCACATAACTTAATCCTAAGATAACTTTTTCTGGATACTCATCCATAAATTTGTAATCACTAATTAAGAATGGTTCACATTCAGCTCCATTAGCCACAACAACTTTAATTTCTTCATCGGTATCTAGTTTGATATAAGATGGAAAAGCTGCTCCCCCTAATCCAACTAATCCAGCGTCATGAGCGATACTAACAAAATCTTTATGAGTTAATTGTTTAATTTCTTCATCGCTTCTTTCAAACCCTGGAGCAAACTCTTCATACTTGAAATCATTTTCAACAACCATACAATCAACTAATTTTCCACTTTGGTCAACTTTCTTTTCGTTCTTTAAAACGACACCACTAACAGTTGAATGTACTTCTTGGTCAAAAAATGATCCTACTCTAACACCGATTAGTTGTCCTACTAAAACGCGGTCTCCGACTTCTACACATGGTCTTCCTACTGGACAACGTCCACTAGTGACTGGATAATATAGTTTTTTCGGTTCAAGCATAATCTCAGTAGGTAATTCGATTAAACTTTTTTTGTTGTCTACAATTTTTGTCTTAACTAATTGCATATATAATTACCTCTTTTCATATAACGGATATTTTTTTAAAAGTTGTAAGACTTCATTTTTAACTTTTAATAATTCTTCTTTATTATCTCTATTTCTTAAAGCTCGATCAATTAATCTTGCGATTAATATCATTTCTTTTTCTTTTAATCCTCTAGTTGTCATTGCTGGTGTTCCAAGTCTAATTCCACTACCATATTTTGGCCTTTGTGGGTCAAATGGAACGCCGTTTTTATTACAAGTTATATTTACCGTATCAAGTAGTGTTTCGGCATCTAGACCAGTAATTCCTAACGTTTTAAAAACATCAACCATGAATAAATGATTATCGGTGCCACCACTTATTACTTTATATCCAAGTTTTAAAAATTCATCACACATCGCTTTTGAATTTTTAACAACTTGTTTTTGATATTCTTTAAACTCTGGTTCTAAAGCTTCACCAAAGGCGACTGCCTTAGCGGCAATGACATGCATCAATGGTCCGCCTTGATGTCCTGGGAAAACAGCCTTATCAATTTTTTTAGCAATCTCTAAATCATTTGATAAAATAATTCCCCCTCTTGGACCACGAAGTGTTTTATGAGTAGTTGAAGTGACCACATGAGCGTGTGGAACTGGTGATGGATGTAATCCAGCAGCTACAAGTCCCGCAATATGGGCCATATCAACAAGTAAGTAAGCGCCAACTTCATCAGCAATTTCTCGAAACTTTTTAAAATCAATTATTTTAGAATAAGCACTCGCTCCTGCCACAATCAATTGTGGTTTTTCTTCTTTAGCGATTCTTAATACTTCATCATAATCAATTAACTCGGTTTCTTTATCAACCCCATAAGTAACACCTTGATAGTAGTGTCCTGAAGATGAAATTTTATATCCATGAGTTAAATGCCCACCAGCATTTAAATCCATTCCTAAAATTTTATCTCCTGGCTTTAATAAAGCAAGATATACCGATGCGTTCGCTTGAGAACCTGAGTGTGGTTGCACATTAGCATAGTTACAACCAAACAATTTCTTAAGCCTTTCAATCGCTTCAATTTCTACGATATCAACAAACTCACAACCACCATAATATCTCTTATTTGGATATCCTTCAGCATATTTGTTAGTCAGAATTGAACCTTGAGCCTTTAACACATCTTCTGAGACAAAGTTTTCACTAGCAATTAATTCAATGTGTTCTTCTTGCCTTCTCGCTTCTTTTTCAATGGTGTCAAAAATTATCTCATTAATTCTTGTCATAGTTTTAAAACACTCCTTTTAACTTCACAAAGTTAATTATATCATAATCTTATGATATATTCTTTAAATACCATAAATTGTGGTAAACATTTTAAAATTATTATAAATGCCTTCATAAAGACTTAAGAAAAAGAAAAAAGACAATGTATAATTGTCTCTTTTGATTTTTACTCTAAATTATGCGATATTGATTGAACATCATCTAAGTCTTCTAACATTGCCGCTAGTTTATCAAAGACTTCTTGATCTTCGGCATTTAATTTTAAATAAGTAAATGGAATCCACGTGATTTCATCGATAACAAATTCAATATCTTCTTTAAAATTTTGAAGCGATGCCTTAACTTTAGCATAGTTAGTAACGTCAGTATAAATAGTGGCTTCATCGCCTTCAAATTCTAAATCTAAGATGTCTAAATCATCTTCAACAGCAATTAGTAAAATATCATCTTCCGTTAAATCTTTAACGACAAATACCGCTTGATGCGAAAACATATGTAAGACAGACCCTGAAACTCCTAACTTAGAATTTGTCTTAGTAAAGCAATTTCTTACCTCACTATAAGTTCTATTAACGTTATCAGTTAAGCATTCAACGATAATCATTGAATTACCTGGACCAAATCCTTCATATCTAACTTGGGTATAGTTTTCTTCAGAACCACCAGCCGCTTTTTCAATGGCGCGGTTAATAATATCATTTGGTACTTGATCTTTTTTAGCTCGTTCGATAACTCGCTTTAATTCTTGGTTTAATTCTGGATCAGGTTGTCCGTTTTTAGCTGCCACATAAATTTCTTTGCCATATTTTGAATAAACTTTAGTTTTAGCGGCTGCAGTTTTTTCTTTTGCGTACTTTCTTACTTCAAAGGCTCTTCCCATTATTTCTTCTTTTTCTCCCCAAATATTCTTTGATATCTTTCCATTGATTGTCTAACTATTTCTTGAGCTGGTTTTGCTCCTTCAATATCTAAGATGTAAGTTCTTTTTCCTTCAAGAGCTTTATACACTTCAAAAAAGTGTCCCATTTCCGTTAAGACGTGACCTGGTAGTTCACTAATATCACTATATTGTGTTAATGATGGGTCTCCAAATGGAATGGCAATAATCTTTTCGTCAACTTCATCCGAATCAATCATTTTTAAAACTCCAATCGGATAAACTTCAAGCATTGATAATGGTTCTAAGTCTTCTTGACATAATACTAATACGTCAAGTGGGTCATTATCGCCAGCATAAGTTCTCGGAATAAATCCGTAATTAGCTGGATAGTGAGTTGACGTATATAAAATTCTGTCAAGAATTAACATTCCCGTCTCTTTGTCTAATTCATATTTTTTCTTACTGCCTTTTGGAATTTCAATCACAGCGAGAAATCTTTGAGGCTTAATTCTTTCTTCGCTAACATCATGCCATATATTCATAATATCGCTCCAATCTCTTATTATTATACTAAATTATAATATCAAAATATTATATATAAGTCAAAAATATGTTATTTTTTTGAAAACTTTTTTAAAAAAACTTCATAAACGTTCTCAAGTAACGCTGAGATAGTCATTGGTCCAACGCCCCCCGGAACAGGGGTAATATAACTTGCCACTTCTTTAACATTATCAAAGTCAACATCACCATAAATTTTATTACCTTCACGATTAATACCAACATCAATAATAATGACACCTTTTTTAACCATATCTTTAGTAATTAAATGTTTTTGGCCGGTCGCTACTACAATTAAATCAGCATTTTTCGTATGTTCAATTAAATTTTTAGTGTATCTATGACAAGTCGTAACGGTCGCGTTACGATTAAGAAGTAGTTTTGCCATCGGCATTCCTACTATTAAACTACGACCAATAACGGTGGCGTTAATCCCTTCAAGTTTAATTTGATAGTGATCAATTAAATTAATAATTCCTTTTGGTGTCGCTGATAAAATAGAGTCTCTATTTTGGAATAACTTTCCTTGATTTAAAACGCTAAATCCATCAACATCTTTTTCTGGATCTACTAAGTCTAACATTTCACCTTCATTAATATGTTTTGGTAATGGTAATTGAATTAAAATCGCATCAACATTATCATCTTGATTTAATTTTTGAATTAAAGCTTTTAATTCTGTTGATGTCGTATTTTCTGGAAGTTTAATATCAGTTGAATTAATTCCAACTTCTGATGCTTGTCTAACTTTAGAATTAACGTAAATATGACTCGCTGGATCATCTCCCACTAATATTACAGTTAAAGAAGGGGCACGCCCTACTTTTTTAACTGAAGCATCGATTTTTTGCCTTAATTCTTCATTGCGTAATTTTGATACTTCGCGTCCATTCATAATTACCATAATATCTCTTGTATACTCTAAATAGTAAATTATAGTAAATCGAGTATACATTTCCTTTCTTAAGATTTTCTACTATAATTTATATATGGTACTGTGGATTTGATGCATTTTAATGTAGCTTTGACTACCGAA
>JAAYXR010000097.1 GCA_012515785.1 Acholeplasmataceae bacterium
CTGGATTAGTCTTTTTAGCTTCTGGAAGCGCACTATATTTATTTAGTAATTCAGCTGTAGCTGTACCACCTTGATTATCAAATTTAGTAATTTCAATTGATCTTAATAATCCGGTATTTAAGTGCGAATATGGGGTTCCAGCAGCCGGAGTCAAGATTGGATATAGCGGATGTTGATCATTGATTTTATAATTAGTGTGAGCACCAATAAATGGCTGGTTGCATGATTCATAAACCGGAATCGTGTCATCTAAATGCCAAAACGCTCTAAAATCGGCAATTGTTTGTTCCATCGCGCCCGGTTTATCACCACGACCATGGAGAATATCGGCGGTATATGGTTTACTAAATCCTTCGCTACCACTTCCCGCAATCCAGTAATATGGTTTCATCCAAATTAGTCCGATTGATAATGGTGCAATAATGAAATCTTCATCAATAAATGAACTATATAGAGTTCCAGTAACGAATGCGATATTACCGGCACGGCATTCTTCATCTTCATAGTTTCGTCCTTGCGTTGGAATTGATAACGTAATCCGATGATTTTTTAAATTATATGGTTCTTCGGTATTATTAAAGACTTTGAAATACTCATATCCACTCATTGTTTCATAGTTGTAGTAGTAATACGAATCTAATAACACTCCAATAATCATTAAATCTGGGGCTCCTTCAACCACTTTAATATCTTCTGGAGTGGCATCAGCTAGTAAATGAGTCGATGGTAGGGGAATTGTATATTCATAATAAACTGGTTCAACCACGATTTCTTCAAAAGTTATTATAATTTCTAAATCGGCAGTCATTTTAAATTTCAACTGATTATCAACAACGTCTTCCATATAATCAATACCATAAATTATTAAAGTTTTGATAACATGATTTTCTGGAACTGTAATGGTGATGGTAACTTCAGTATCTTTTAAGATTTTGGTATTATCCGTTTGATCTGAAATAATTGAACTTGGCAATGTTAATTTGTAATAAATTTTATCATCATCTCCGTTGCCATTTCCATTTCCCCCGTTAGAAACTACAGTAACTGTAATTTGTGTTTTCAAATTACCACATTTAACCGTCACTCGGGTTGTTCCTTTGCCAACAGCCGTAATCAACCCATTTTCGACAGTCACAACTGTTTCATCTTCGGTTTCCCAAATGACTTCGCCAACAATCTCACTTAAAATATCTACTTTTAGCTCATCTCCTAAATTCATTGTAATCTCGTGACTTTCAATCGAGATTTTTAATTCTTTTTCACAGCCGTAAGCTAAAAATGCCATAAAAATGATTGTAAATATACTAAAAATTCGAATCATTTTTTTCATAATATATCCTCCTATTTGTTCTCTTGGTAAAATTTTTCGGTTTCAATCATCACACCATTTTTAAGTCTTGATGCTTCAGCACCAAAGGCAATCACGTGTGACTCAATTGACATTGCTAAAGTCGAATCAAATTTTTCTCCGTGAAGATATGATTTCATAAAGTTATCGATAAACACAGTATCAGAACCACCATGACCACCAACAACTTCGTCAACTTTAACATAATATGGCTCTTGGCCAAATGGCCACACTTCAATTATTTTTCCAACTTCAGTAGCTCTAATCTCTCCATAAGTGCCCATTATTTTTAATGACCGATGAATTTTATTTGTAAAGGCTGATAAATTAAACGTTGCCGTTACTCCATCTTCGAATTCAATAATCGTTACTTGATGATCGGCCACATCATTATCACATTGAAAGACACATCGACCATAAGGACTAGTTTTTAATCCTTCTTTTAATTTGTCAGCTGACGAATTATCAAACAAAACACTTCTAATTAGACGGCTACCATAAATCTTTAAAGCACTATATGGACAATCTTTTTCAATCTGACAATCTTGGCATCTTGGAGCCATTAACTCCTTATTATAGTTTCCATGATGGAAAAATGATAACTCGCCCATCGATGAAAATCTAATTGATTTTTTATTAAGTAAATAAAGTAAGATATCTAAGTCATGGCAACTCTTTGCGACAATAAAGGGAGCAGCTACTTTTAAATTACGCCAATTACCTCGAACATAAGAATGAGCAAAATGGTAATAACCAACATTTTCGTTATGCTGAATATTAACGACATCGCCAATTACTTTTTGATCAACTAACTCTTTTAGTTTTCTAAAAAATGGTGAATGTCGTAAAACGTGACATACAGCAATGATTTGGTTTGGGTGTTGTTTTCCTAATTCACCAATTTCAATCGTTTCTTTTAACGACATTGAAATTGGTTTTTCTAAAATAATATCATAGCCCGCCTTAATCGCGTGCATAGTTGGTAGATAATGTTGATTATCTAGTGTCGCGATAATTACAACATCAGAAATTCTTTCTAATTTAATAAAATCTTCGTATCCGTTAAAAATATTTTCTTTTTTAATGTGATATTTTTCTTGAAAATATTTTTGACGTTCTAAATTTGGTTCAAAAAGTCCATTAATTTCAAATTGATGTGGATATAGTTCATCTAAAACATCAATGTATGCTTTAGCGCGATTTCCGGCACCAACAATTGAAATTGTCAC
>JAAYXR010000098.1 GCA_012515785.1 Acholeplasmataceae bacterium
GCAGAGAAGAGTTGGTTGGTGTAAAACTCTATGTTTAGTTAGTGAAGGTCGCCTTGGAGTTGAAATAGTGAAATCGTAGTAGCTATTTTCGGATAATCCCGTTAACGATTAAATTAAGTGCTAGTTATACTAGAACTAAGGTGGTACCGCGCTTATTAGCGTCCTTAGATTTTTTGTCTAAGGACGCTATTTTTATCTTTTGGAGATTATTTTATGAAAGAATTTAGAACAAACCGAATTAAATTAATTACTCCTGACTTTAAGTACCTTAAAGATTTTCATGAGTATGCCAGTAAACCGAATATTGGTCCGATGGCGGGGTGGATGCCACATGATAATATATCTACTACCAAATATGTCTTAGAAGATATGATTAAAGATAAACATACTTGGTTTATTATTTGGCTTGAGAATGATAAAATGATTGGAACCATTGATTTAACCCCAGATGAAGAGGGATTTATCTTTAAACCTACTGTTTATGAACTTGGTTATAGTATTCATGATGCTTATTGGGGCAAGGGAATTGCGGTAGAAGCTAGCAACTTACTAATTGATTACGCTTTTAATGAATTAAGAGTCAAAGAATTAACGGCAAGACACTCTGAACAAAATAGTCGGTCACAACGAGTTCTTGAAAAACTAGGTTTTGAATTTGTCAGTGCTGAATATGATGAAAGATTTAGGCAATTTACTTTTAGAGTTTGGAAATATAGATTAACTAAATACCGATATGATAGGAGATAATAATATGGAAAAATTTAAACCGAAATATGACTTTAAAGAAGTAGAAAATAAAAGATATGATATCTGGGTTGAAAAAGGCTATTTTAAAGCTGGAAAAGATCAAACGAAAAAACCATTTACAATCGTCATTCCACCACCAAACGTAACCGGTGTCTTACACCTTGGTCACGCTTGGGATAATACCTTACAAGACGTAATTATTAGACGTAAACGGATGCAAGGCTATGACGCCCTATATCTTCCTGGTAGCGATCATGCTGGGATTGCTACACAAGCTCGTGTTGAAGAACAATTAAGACATGAATGCGTTAGTCGTTATGATTTAGGAAGAGAAAAATTTTTAGAAGTTAGTTGGGATTGGACGAGACGATATCAAAAAAGAATTCGCCAGCAATGGAAAGCCTTAGGAATTAGTGTTGACTATTCACGAGAAAGATTTACCTTAGATGAAGGGCTAAATGAAGCAGTTAATCACGTTTTTATTACTTTATATAATGAAGGTTTAATTTACCGTGATTTTCGAATTATTAACTGGGATCCACAAGCTTTAACTGCACTTTCTAATATTGAAGTGGAACATGTTGAACAAACATCAAAATTATATACCTTACGCTATCCACTAGTTGACGGAACTGGTTATATTGAAGTAGCAACAACTAGACCAGAAACGATGTTTGGCGATCAAGCGGTTATGGTTCATCCGAATGATAAAAAGTATCAAAAATTTCACGGCAAAGAAGTTTATATTCCAGGAACTGAGGTTAAAATTCCGATTATTTTAGATAGTTATGTTGATATGGAATTTGGAACCGGAGCAGTAAAAGTTACCCCAGCTCATGATCCAAATGACTTTGAAGTAGCTGGACGTCATAATCTTGAAAAAGTCTTATGTATGAATGAAGATGCCACGATGAATTCATTCGCTTTTAAGTACGAAGGACAAGACCGTTTTGTATGCCGCGAAAATTTACTTAAAGACTTAGATGAAGCAGGATTGGTAGCTAAAATTGAAGATTATAATAACGCTGTTGGCTATAGTGAAAGAACTGGCGTTATGGTTGAACCAAGATTATCACTTCAGTGGTTTTTAAAAATGGATGATTTGGCTAAAGAAGCTCTTAAAACGGAAACTAAATTTTATCCCGAAAGATTTTTAAAGACTTATGAAAATTGGATGAATAATATTCAAGATTGGTGTATTTCCCGTCAACTTTGGTGGGGACACCGAATTCCAGCCTGGTATAAAGACGATGAAATAAAAGTTCAAGTCAACTCACCTGGTACTGGTTGGGTTCAAGATGAAGATGTACTTGACACTTGGTTTTCAAGTGCTTTATGGCCATTTTCAACGTTAGGTTGGCCTCATAACACCCCTGATTTGAAACGATATTACCCAGGTGATGTCTTAGTTACTGGATATGATATTATCTTTTTCTGGGTTGCAAGAATGATCTTTCAAGGTCGACACTTTACCAAACAAGACCCGTTTAAAGATGTCTTAATTCACGGTTTAATTCGGGCTCGTGATGGTCAAAAAATGTCAAAATCACTAGGTAATGGCGTTGACCCAATTGACGTTATTGATCAATACGGAGTTGACGCGTTAAGATATTTCTTAACGACTAACTCAGCACCAGGTGCTGACCTACGTTATGAAGAAGAAAAAGTTGAATCAAGTTGGAACTTTATTAATAAACTATGGAATATCGCCAGGTTTATCTATATGAATGTTGATCCTAATGTCGAATCAGACGACTATAAGTTATTAACATTGGCTGATAAATGGGTCATTTCACGACTTAATGAAGTTATCATTGCTTCAGATTTAAACTATGATAAATATGAGTTTGTTGAAGTGGCAAGAGAATTATATAACTTTACTTGGGATGAATTTGCCAGTTGGTATTTAGAAATAGCGAAAGTTCAACTTGAAAATGACAAGTTAAAAGAAAATACTAAAAAAATATTACTCCATGTCTTAAAAGCTATCTTAAAGTTAATGCATCCATTTATTCCATTTGTTACGGAAGATATTTTCTTAAAGTTATCACAAGAAGAATCAATTATGATTTCATCTTGGCCAGTAGCGGGAAAAGTTGATCAAAAAGCAATTGAAAAGTTTAAAATCTTTGAAGAAATGATAACCAAAGTGAGAAACTTAAGAAGTGAATATCAAGTTGTCCCTAGCAAGAAAATCAATATTAATTTAGTTTCTTCAAATCAAGAAGTATTAAGTTTATATCAAGAATTTAAAGATGTTACGACTAAATTCTTAAATCCGAATAATTTAGTGATTTCTAACAAACTAGAAACGAAAGAAGAAACATTGTTAATTACTAGTTTAGAAACTCGTATATACGTTGATAAAGCCGACATAATTGATCGTAATCGTGAAATTGAAGCGTTAACTAAACAATTAGAAGAATTGCAATCAGAACTAGATCGAAGCGAAAGAATGTTATCAAATGAAAACTTCATTTCACGGGCTAAACCTGAAAAAGTTCAAGAAGAAAAACGAAAATACGAAGAATACTTAAAACAATATAAAGCTGTTAGAGAAGAATTAAAAAAATATGACAACTAATTTATTCTGTTTAATTCAAACACTAGAACGTCAAATTTCAATTAACCCTAAAAATAATATGAAAAGAGTCAAGGACGCAATTGCGTATTTTAACCTTGACTTTTCTAATATTAAAAAAATCCATGTCGCTGGGACTAATGGTAAAGGTTCAGTTTGTAAATACTTAACTGAAATCTTAACTTTGGCCGGCTATAAAGTTGGAACTTTTGTTTCACCATATTTAAAAGTCTTTAATGAAAGAATTCTTTTAAATAATCGATTAATTAGTAATCAAGATTTAAAATTATATCTCGAAAAAATACTAAACTATAACGATACATTAGACGAAAAAATGTCTTTTTTTGAATTACTAACCGTCATGGCATTTTTATATTTTAAAGACCAAGAAGTAGATGTAATTATTATTGAGGTTGGCATTGGTGGCAAGTTAGATGTAACTAACACTATTAACTATGACTTGTCACTAGTTACCAATATTGGAACTGATCATATCGAAAAATTGGGGCCAACTGAAATTGATATTTTGAATAATAAAATTGGAATTTTAAAAGAAAATGGGACAATGTTTACGACGATGGATCTTAAACATAAAGACTATGTTATTGATTATTCAAGGAAGATTAATGCTCAAGTTTTCTTTGTTGATAAACCAGAAAAACTAAATGATAATCCCCTTAGATTTATCTTAGAGGGTAATCAATATGAACTAAAAATGATTGGCGAATATCAACTATTTAATGCCGCTTTAGCAATTAAAGGAATCAACTATTTATTTCCTAATATTAAATACGAAACCATTAGTAAAGCGCTATGTAATGCGAAATGGGCCGGAAGATTAGAACTAATAAATGATACCCCTAAAATTTATCTTGATGCCGCTCACAATAAAGAAGCGGCAATCGCATTAAGAGAGTCAATTGAGATATTATTTCCAAATCAAAAGATAGTTTCGATTATCTCAATTTTAAAAGGAAAAGATTATCAAAGTTTTATCACCGAGTTAAATAAATTCTCAAAAAGAATTATCATAACCTCTTTTCCTGATCCAAGATTAGCTGATTTAGATAAAATTAAAACTGATTTTCCTAAGATTGAACTAATCAAAGATTTTAATGCGGCTTTAAAAGAAATAAATAATCCTTGCGAAACTTATTTAATTACGGGATCAATTCATTTCTTAGGTTATTTTTTAAATAATTTTAAAAAGTAAAATCAAAATAATTACTCTATTATAAATAGGGTGATGATATGACTTATTTTATTAAAGAAATTCCCAATGAAGAGCGTCCACGCGAACGCCTAGTTAAGCACGGACCTAAATCACTACAAACTCATGAACTAATTGCCATCTTACTTGAAACTGGAACGAAAAGGGAATCCGTTTTAGATTTAAGTAAAAGATTATTATATGAAATTAATCAAGCAAGTAGTCTAAAAACCGTTACCTATCATGAACTGATTAAAATTGACGGAATCAAAATGGCTAAAGCTTCAAAAATTATTGCCGCAATTGAACTTGGTAAACGACTAAGTAATATTAATGATGAGAAACCGACTAAAATTAAAACCGCTTTTGACATCTATTTATTACTTGTTGAAGAAGTTAAAAACTTACAACAAGAAACATTTTATGTCATCTATTTAAATACCAAAGGTGATGTCATCACCTATGAAAATATTTTTAAAGGCACACTAAATTCGCTTTTAATTCATCCAAGAGAGATCTTTAAACGCGCTTATCAGTTATCATCAAATGCCTTAATTTTAGTTCATAACCATCCATCAGGTAATTCTGAGCCTAGTGAACAAGATATTAAAGTAACAAAAGAGATTATTGAGGCCGGTGATTTACTTAAAATTGATGTTGTTGATCACTTAATAATCGGAAGTAATGAGTTTTATAGCATAAGAAATAAAAGAAAAACTATTATTTAGTAAATAATAATCAAAATATTTGAATTTAATTATTAACTATGTTAATATACTATCGTTGTACCACGTAGAAAGAGTCTCAAACGTTATTTACAACTACTCTAATAGTGAGTCTTCAAAAAAATAAAAGGAGGAAAAACATATGTACGCAGTAATTGAAACTGGTGGAAAACAATTAAAAGTTGAAGTTGGTCAAGAAATTTTTGTCGAAAAACTTCCTGTAGAAGCTGAAGAAACATATACTTTTGATAAAGTATTAATGTTAGGTGGCAAGAAAACAGTTGTTGGAACACCTTATGTAGCAGGAGCGAATGTTAAAGCTAAAGTAATTAAAAATGGTCGCGGTAAAAAGTTAATCGTTTTTAAATACAAAGACAAAAACAATGATGCTAGAAAAAAAGGACATCGCCAAGCTTATACTAAATTAGTAATCGAATCGATTAACGGATAATGATTACTTACGCGCAATCATTTAACCAAAAAAACCTTGAATCAATTGTTATTTCGGGACATGCGTTATTTGCACCACACGGAGAAGATATCGTTTGTGCTGCAGTCTCAACTGCCATCATTATGACGATTAACGCAATTGAAAAGTTAAATGAAAAAGATAATATCAAGGTTGATTTAAAAGAAGGATATGTTAAAATAACCGTTTGTAAACTTACTGAGGTAGTTAAAGGGTTACTCGAAAATTTAATATATTCATTAGATGACATTAAACGTCAATTTCCTAAATATTTAAAGGAGGAATAAACATGTTAAAATTACAATTACAATTATTCGCATCTAAAAAAGGTGTTGGATCATCTCGTAACGGACGCGATTCTCAAGCTAAAAGACTAGGTTCAAAATTATCAGATGGGCAATTTGCTACTGCTGGATCAATTATATATCGTCAAAGAGGAACTAAAGTTCACCCTGGACACAACGTTGGTCGTGGTGGCGATGATACTTTATTTGCTAAAGTAACAGGCATCGTTAGATACGAACGCTTAGGACGTAATCGCACACAAGTTTCTGTTTACGAAGGATAACATCAAGTTATCCTTTTTGTTTATTAAGGTAAAATTATGTTTTTAGATGAAGTATTGATTAAAGTTCATGGTGGCAAAGGGGGCGACGGTATCGTCGCTTTTAGACGTGAAAAATACGTTCCACTTGGGGGACCAGCTGGCGGTAATGGTGGTCGTGGTGGCTCAGTTATTTTTGTCGGTGAAGAAGGAATTAATACCTTAGGAAACTTTAGATATACGAGATTGATTAAAGCTGATAACGGCGAAAACGGTAAAAATAAAAATCAACATGGTAAAAGCGCTAAAAACACTTATGTTAAAGTTCCGCTAGGTACAGTCGTAAAAACTACTGATGGCGCTTATATTGGCGAAATTACCGAACATAATGAAGAATTAGTCGTCGCCCATGGTGGTCGTGGTGGACGCGGAAATACGGCTTTTAAATCAAATAAAAACCAAGCTCCACAATTTAGTGAGCGTGGTCTTCCAGGCGAAATAAGAGAACTTAAATTAGAACTTAAAATGATTGCTGATGTTGGATTAATTGGATTTCCAAATGCTGGAAAATCAACCATCATTTCGATAATTTCTAATGCGAAACCAAAAATTGCTGACTACCCATTTACCACTCTAACTCCAAACCTAGGTGTAGTATTGCACAATGATTATGACTTTGTCGTCGCTGATATCCCTGGATTAATTGAAAATGCTAGTTTAGGAAGTGGTTTAGGCTTCCAATTTTTAAGACATATTGAACGTTGTCGCGTCTTTGTTCATGTCGTTGATGCATCAAGCGAAGATCCTTATCAAAATTACTTAACTGTTAATAATGAATTAGCTAAATATAATGAGGAATTAGTTAATCGTCCACAAGTGGTTGTTTTAAATAAAATTGATTTATTAACTGAAGAAGAAATAAATAAAATAAAAGCTAAATTTAATCAAGATGTTTTATTATTATCAGCAGTAACTAAGAAGGGGCTATCAACCTTCTTAGATAAAACTGTTGAAGTTTTACAAATGGCACCTAAGATTATTCTTGAAATTCCTTATGAAGAATTAATTGAAAATAAAAAAGAAGAATTAATCTACAACATCACTTTAGATGATGATGGAATTTATTCATTATCTGGTAGTGTAATTGAAGCATTGTTTTACCGGACAGACTTTTCAAATGAAGCTAGTGTGAAAAGATTTTCATATCAATTAAGACAACTTCAAATTCATGAACGCTTAAGAGAAGCGGGCATTAAAAATGGCGACACTGTAAAAATATTAGGATATGAGTTCGAATTTTATGACTAAATTTAAAGATCACAAAGCTAATTATCATACCCACATCTGGTTATGTCGCCATGCCAGTGGTAGAGTAGTGGATTATGTCAAAGAAGCAATTAAACATAATTTTAATATTTTAGGTATTTCTGATCACGCTCCGTTTCACGTTTTAGATCCTTATAGTCAATACCGAATGACTTTAGATGAGTTTTATAATATTTATCTTCATGAATTAGATGAAGGTGTTAATTATGGTAAAAAACATGGATTAACTGTTTATCGCGGTTTAGAAATGGAATATTTCGAGGGATATGACGAACATTTCCACGATTTATTAGCACACTTAGATTATTTAATTTTAGGCCAACACTATATTCCAATTAAAGATAGATTGGTTAGTGTTTATGCCTTAAAAACGTTAGATGATATTAAGATTTACGCTAATCAAGTCATTAAAGGATTAAGAAGTGGTTATTTTTCAATGTTATGTCACCCTGATGTTTGTTTTTGGGGGATTAAAAACCCAACTGATGAAATGTATGAGGCATTACGCCCAGTTATAAAAGAATGTGTCAAACTTAATATCCCAATTGAAATTAATGCCAACGGCATTAGAAGAGTTGAATTAGAAGAAGGTCTTTCAGCTCGCGACTATAACAGTTATAAATATCCAAGACCTAAGTTTTGGCAAATGGTAGCTGAAGAAGGGGCAACTGCTATTGTTGAAAGTGATGCTCATGATCCAAAAGTCTTAAATGATTTTGCCATTGAAATTGGCTATGAGTTTGCCAAAGATATGGGTGTAAAAGTTATAACTGAATTAGAATTTAAAGAAAATATATACAAAAAAAGATGAGTTTTGAGACTCATCTTTTATTTTTTTAAGAATTAATCTTCTTTAAATTAGCTTGATATTTTAAAGTAATCTTATCGGTTTTATTTTTAAGTTTTTCTCGGAAGGTAATATGTTCTTGCCTTTCCTCATGTCTTTTAGCAACCAATGACTTTCGATATTCTCTTTCTTTATTTTTAACTATTAACAAATTTTCCTTATGACCATCTTTTAAAGCGTCTGAAACATCGTGTTTAGTTTCTAAATAATTGTCGCGGTATTGAAGTGAACGGTTAATTGTTGAGTTAAATAAACGATATTGTTTTTGAGATAAATCTCTTAATAAAGACCTTTTCTTAGTGTAAAACGCTTCAAATTCATCAGTATACATTTTCGTTAATTCATCAGTATTTTGATCTAAGCCTTTGTTTAATTCTAATTGATTTACTGTAAGAGTTCTAACATAATTGCGTCTGTAGACAAAGGTATTTCTAAATGCTTCATCATAGTGCATTAACTGTTGATTAATCGCGTCAGCCCTTGATTGGAAAGTACGATTGGCTTTTAATACATCAAGATCGTATTTTTGTTTTAACTTAATTAAATCATTTTCATAGGCTTTTTTATTATCTAAATTTTTGCGTTTTTCTTTTAAATAACTATTTCGGTAATTTTGATTTAAGTTTCTAACTAAAATATTATACGAGATATTAAATCCGGTTGAAATATTTTGTTGATCTTTTTCTTGAGAATAATAAATTCTTAAGACAACTTTTCTAAATCTTTCTAGCGATTTAAATAAATTATCCATATATTTTAATCTTGTCTTTTCGTTATCTTTTGAAAAAATTTCAATCGCATCGACTGTCTTAATTAAATTACGTTTTAATTTAGTTAAATTCTTAATTTTATTTTGGACGTAAGTATCAATTAACTTTTTAAGTTTAGCAAATTCATTGATATTATTTTCTTTTTCTCGGTAATACGTTTTAGCTTCTTTTTTAACTTGATTTCCTAATTTTTTCTTATGTCCTTCATATTGCCTAGTTAATTTTTTTAACCGCTTTTCATGATAGGCGATAATATCATCTTTTGATAAAATTTGTTTTTGTAGTTGTTTAATTTGTTTAGCATTAAATTTCAATTGATTGTTAATATTGGCTAATTCGACTTTTAGTTTAATTAGTTGATCACGCGATTCAACGTCGTCTTTATATTCTTTAAGTGACTGAATATCACGGTATAATTGCGAGATTTGAATATTAAACCGATGCGATGCTTGTTCAAATGTTACTAAATCAGCAGTTAACAAGCTACGCTCTTCTACAATTTGTTCAATATCTTGTTTAATTATTTCTTCAGAACTTGCGTTTTGGTCTAAGATTGATTGGAGTTTGTTACGATAATGAAAGCCCGTTAACTCATCGATTTTTTGGACAATAATTTGATCAGTTAACCCTTTAAAGTATGAGATTAATAAATCACTTTCTTCTTGAATATGCGGTAAAAGATCAATAACTAAATCGATTAAATGATAAAACTTCGTCATTGAAAACTCAGGATGCGCATAACTAAACTTCATAATTTTTACGATATTATCAATTTTTTCGTGGTGATTAATTAAAGTTTCAAAGAGTTGCACATAATATCGATCTATTTTTTCAGCATCAAGTTTATACATAAACATATTTCTTGATGCTTTAGCCTCGGCAATATCAAACTCTAAGGTTGCTTCATGTTTTTTATTAATATCGTCTAATTTAATTTTAGTTAAATTTAAGAAGTAGTTAAGTTTATCAGATTTTTGTTCATTAGCTCTCAATTCTAATTCTAATTCATATTCTGTTTTTAATTTTAATAAACTAAATTCAAGGTTAGAATTTAATTCAACTAATTTTAAATTTTCTTTTTCAATTTCAATTTCGTACTCATATTGCTTAATTACAGTATCTCTTTTAATCATTTCCTCTTGAATTAAAAGTTGATACTTGGCCGTGACTTTTTTAACGTTATTTAAGTAAATGATTTTTAAAATTTTAATCTCTAAATTACTACGTTCAGAATCAACTTCGAAAGAAGATTTAATTATTTCGTTGTTAAGTTGACTAGAAGCTAAAATAAATGAGTTGTTTCCTACTTGATCTTGAATCATAAACTCTTGTCTTTCAGAGCCTAATGCTAAAATTTTTTCGATATAACCAATTTCATGGTTATAAGCATTAGTTAACAGCCAAATTTTTTGATTTTTTTCTTCTTCAAGTTTTTCGATTTGAAGATTTAATAAATTAATTTTTAATAAACACTCTTCAAAATAACTAGCATTATCAATTAGTGCTTCATATTCAAAAAAGATAAAGTCTTTATCCAGTTTTATCTTATCAAAATGGAATTCATCATATAGATTTTTAACTTTTAAACGATGTTCTTTAGTTAATTCTTTTTTCTTAACCCTAATTAATTTTTTCTCTTTATTAAGAGCGTTAAGAAGTGGTTTTATAAAGTTATTTAATTGTTTACGGGCTTCCTTTGATTTGTCGCCTTCTTCAAAATCATCATTATATCTTTTGATTCTTAAGTTAATCGCACGTTCAAAATCAGATAATTGACGTGATAATCCTTGAAGTTCCTCATCATGTTTAGTAACTAAAAATCTTAATTCTTGTTCATATTTTGTTCTAGCTTCATGATATGGTTTTTTAAGACTTTCAGACTTTTCATGAATTAAAGTTTTGGTATCAATTTCTTTTGATAATACATTTTTTTCAATTACGCTTATTTGTTCATTCAATTTACTCGTTTTTTCGTTATATTCCTCGTTTAATAGTTTGACTTCATAACGATATTTTTTGGATAACTCATCTATTTTCGAGTTATAGTAAATCGAAAACGAAGTATGTAGGTTTTTAATTTCTTTATACTTTTCTGAATGATTTAAAACGTATTGCTCCCTAACTTGTCTATTTTTACTAACTTGTTGTTCATAGACTTGATTACGAGTGCGCATTTTTTGTCTTAAATCTTCAAGATTTTGTTGATACTCTTTGGCCAGTGCATCTAATTCTATTTGCTTATTAGCTAAATGTTTATCAGAATTTTTTAAATAAATGTCCTTGATTACTTCAATTTCCTCATTAGAGGCTTGAATTAATTTCCCTAATTTTTTTCTTGCGTCAATAATTTCTTTTTTAACATCAATATCGCGGTTATTAATAATAATTTCTGATTCAAATTTTAATTCATCTGAATTATATTCAATTTTAATTAGCTTATCATCATTTGATCTAATCGCATCGCGTAGTGATGATAAGTTGTTTTCGACAATGCGGTCATATTTATCATTTTTTGATAAAACTACATCATAATATTTGCGATTTACATCTAAGGCATCTTTAACATCAACCTTACATTTTTCTTCAAAATAATTTTCAAAAGAAGTAATTAATTTTTGATAATCAGAAAAAAGGCTACGAATAGCAAGCTTAACATCTTTGACATTATTAAGGTCATCAAAGAGTGACATTAAATTAATTTCAATGGCCTTCCCTCTTGACAAATTATCACTTCCTAATTTTTATTATATCACGGATAAGGTTAAATATTATATATTTATCACAATTCAAAATCGTCTTTTTTTTATAAATTAGTTAATATTTTCAAAATAGACTGCAAAATGAATAAATTCATTTTAAAAGTCGTGAAGAAAGCCGTTTATTATGGTATAATAATTCTATATTATTAAAATGAAAATGGTGATTTCATGTATTCATATTTAATTGGA
Organism: Acholeplasmataceae bacterium; assembly: GCA_012515785.1. Classification (GTDB taxonomy): domain Bacteria; phylum Bacillota_I; class Bacilli_A; order Acholeplasmatales; family Acholeplasmataceae; genus DUQW01. The sequence continues at coordinate 12,168 of JAAYXR010000098.1, forward strand.
AAAATTGTTCAAATTCGTCCGACTTATATTGTTTTAGAAGCTAATAATGTTGGCTATGAATTAATTGTAAGTAACCCTTACTCTTTTGAGTTAGGTACGGAAATGAAAATTTATGTGTTTAAACGTGTTAGAGAACCTGATATCTTTTTATATGGTTTTAAGACTTTAGATTTAAAAGATTTATTCTTAAAATTAATCAATGTTCCAGGAATTGGGCCAAAAAGTGCATTAAGTATTTTAGCAAGTGAAAACACTAGCGATTTAATTCAAGCCATTGATGATGGTAATGCAAAATATTTAACTAAATTTCCAGGAATTGGGATGAAGAGTGCCCAGCAAATTATTTTAGATTTAAAAGGTAAACTATCGCTTGAAGAAGAAGCTACACCAAATCAATTAGAAGATGTGGCACTGGCTTTAAGTGCGCTAGGATATTCTAAAGTAGAAATTAATCGCGCTTTAAAGAAAATTAAGCCGAGTGAACACGTTGATCAAATGGTCAAAGAAGCTCTTCAAATCTTATTAAAGTAGGTATAAATAATGAGTGAATATCCAAAAATTATTCAAGAACTACAAGAAAAGTACGATGATGAACAATCACTTCGCCCTGAAAAACTTGAAAGTTTTGTCGGTCAAGATGACATCAAAGAAGTTTTAGATGTCTATATTAAAGCCGCTTTAGGTCGTGGTGAAGTTATTGATCACACTTTATTATATGGTCCTCCTGGGTTGGGTAAAACGACATTAGCTCAAATTATCGCTAATGAAATGAATGTTAACTTAAGAACGACATCGGGGCCAGCAATTGAAAGAAGCGGCGACTTAGCGGCTATTTTATCAACCTTAGAGCCTGGTGATATTTTATTCATTGATGAAATTCACCGTCTACCTAGAGTCGTTGAAGAAGTATTATATGCTGCGATGGAAGATTTTGTAATTGATATTATTTTAGGGCGTGATTCTGAATCACGTTCTATTAGAATTGATCTCCCGCCATTTACCTTAATTGGTGCAACCACTCGATTTGGTGACTTATCAGCTCCATTAAGAGATCGTTTTGGAGTTGTTTTTAGATTAGATTATTATAATATAGCCGATTTAGAAAAAATTATTTTAAGGACTAGCCATGTTTACGGAACTAAAATAACTTCTGATTCAGTTCATAATCTAGC
>JAAYXR010000099.1 GCA_012515785.1 Acholeplasmataceae bacterium
ATTAATCAAATAAAAAAGATTTTAACCTACATATGATATAATAAATGGTGCTGGGGGCATGGTGTCAACGGCAGCACGTGGGTCTCCAAAACCTCAAGTGAGGGTTCGAATCCTTCTGCCCCTGCCATTTAAATATTTAGTTAGTTAACTAACTTTGATTGATAAATAGCTCATCGCGAGCTATTTTTTATTAGTAAACATATATTTTTTTATTTTTTGAAAAAATTTTTATATAAATGCGGTTTTATTTTTATTTTTTATCAAATTTATAATAAAAATACCGCTCATCCGGTAAATATAGCCGCTTATCCAAAATATATTGACAATCATTTTTTTATCGGTTACAATTTAGACAAAGCTAGCTTAAAGGAGTTGAGATGGTGAAAGTCGATATAAAAATTGATAAAGATGTTTTAGAAACTACTATTATTATTGTTACTAATGAAATTGATGATGAGGTTTTAAAACTTCAAGAAAGCATCATTAATTTAAAACCGAATCTTCTTTCCGGATTTAATGGTAATCGTTTTGAAATTATTAAAGAAGAAAATATTATCCGGTTATATACAAGTGAAGGTAGAGTTTATATAGTAACTAAAGATAAAGAGTATGTAACAAGACAAACTTTACAAGAATTAGAAAATGAATTAAACAAAAATTATTTTATTAGGATCTCTCGCTTTGATATTATCAATTTAGATAAAATTAAATCATTTGATTTATCTTTTGTTGGTACTATTTCAGTTGAGATGGTAAACGGAGACGTCTTATATGTATCAAGACGTAAATTAAAGGAAGTAAAAAGTTACTTAGGCATATAGGAGGATAAATAAATGCGTAAGAAATATATTATTATATCAAAATTATTATTAGGCTTTTTTGGCGGAGTAGGAATTGGACATCTTATTTCAATTATTGTTTCGGCAATCATTGCCGGACCAAATACATATAGTGTTGTTGTCCCTGCATTTTTGGAAATGATGGGCGGTAATGAAATCTTAGCGGCAACAATTGCCGCAATCTTAACCGGAGTTTTAGGCTTAGTGTTTGCTTTTGGTAATATCATCTGGCAACAAAATCAGTGGAGTTTATTAAAAAGAACTGTCATCTACTACTTTGGGACAATCATACCAATGTTAGTTGTTGGTTGGGTATTAAAATGGTTTAATGTTGGATTTTTATCATTATTACTCTTTGTTCTAATTTTCACTATTATCTTTGTCTTAATTTGGGTTCTTACTTACTTAGTAATTAGAAGTGATATTAAGAAAATAAACTCCAAGTTAAAAGAAAAACAAAATTAAAATGATAAAAACATAAATTATTTATCAAATTAATACATTTTTTGAAAAAATTTTATAAAAACATAACCATTAACTATAATTATTTATATATTTTGATAAAATTTGAAAAAATATATAATAAAAATGCAAAATAGGGGGATCACCCCCTATTTTTTTAGCAATAAAGAAAGGATATGTTAAAAGATTTATGACAACAAAATCTTTTGTAATTTAATTCGTTTATATCTGAAGTTCTTATGAATAACTACGGCACTTTTAATCTCTGTATTGTAAATATTTGAATTTTCATTAGTGTGATTGTTAACCTCCCTAACATCTTCAACATATTCTTGCTCGCAACAGTGACATATTTTTTCTTCCATTATTCATAATCATCTCCTTCAATTTCATTATATATTATTTCAATTTGCAAATATTTATGGTTTTTGAAAAAAAATATAAAGAAATAGTAAACAAAGTAGCTTTTTTGAAAAAATTTTTTCAAAATAAAACGCCTTGTAAAAAGGCGTTATTTTCTTTATGGATTTACTATGGTAATATCGATATTACCGGTTTCAGTTTCAATATCGCAAATACCACCAGTGGTAGTTTTAGGAACATTAATTCTACCAGTTTCGGCTTTACAATAAAAGATTTTACTAGTAAGTAGTGTTCCTGTAACATTTCCAGTAGAAGTTTTAATGTAGATTTCAGCGGCATCACTACTTGTTAAAAAGATGCTACCGGTGCCAGCATTAATATCAAATCTACCAGATGCTATTACATTAGTTAAATATACTCTTCCTGTGGAACTATTAACTCTTAAATTATCCATTTTAACATTATTTAATGTAACTCTTCCGGTTTCAATTTTTAATTTGATTAGATTAGTTACATTAACATTTTCAAGAGTATGACTTCCAGTTGATGTCTCAATAACAATATTATTGGCATTAATATCTTTAAGATGAACTCTCCCAGTTTCAGTTTCAATGCTAATCTCATTAGCCTTGGCAAATAAATTAATATTACCCGTTTCACTATCAATATTAATTTTATCAAAAGTAAATTCTTTAGGAATATTGATATGGCCAGTGGCTGTGTTTAATATTAAATTGTTATAAGTATCTTTTGGAAGATAGATATCCATTTTAGTCTTTTTAAAGAAAAAACCAGTAAAGAAAAAAAACTTTCTAATATTTGTTTGACGAACATTTAAGGTACCAGCGGCAACACTAATTTCAAAATTCGTGTTTACACGTTGATCATAAATGATTTTACCAGTAGCATCTGAAGTCTTAATAAATGAGATCTCCATCGTGTCAACATTGATGTTGATATTGTTAAAATCTTCATTTAATAGTGCTTCTTTGGTTTCTATTTTCCCGCCAAAATTTAACGTTTCATAATCAAAATTGTTGACTGCTAACACAGTAATAGTCATCCCTAAACCTAATATTACTAAAATTGTCGCAATAATTAATGATATTTTAATTCCTTTTTTCATTTTTAACTCTCCCCACCAACAAGTGCTTTTTTAATACTTAATATAATTTTTCGAGTTAACTTAGCGGTTAACTCAGTTACTTTTGCACAGGCGTAAAATAAGAATATTGCGACTCCCGCACTGAGTAAACTGACGCCAAGTGTGGCCACGCTAGCGGCAAATGTGCCAGAAAACAAAATAATTACCGATTCAATTAAGAAACTAAACGCTCCGACAATTAATGATCCTTCAACCGACCACAACACGATAACTGCTGACCATAATAATATAGTAAAGACCAAAATAAATGTCAGCACCATAACTAGAAGTGGAAACCATAGTGGAAATCCTAAAATAATTAATACTATTTCCCAAGCTTCTAATTTTCTTTTTAATCTAACTTTTTCTTTAACTATTTTAGTAAGTGAAGTGGATTCAATTACTTTTGAAGCAATTTCATCAGAAGTCCCAATTTCTTGAATCGCTTCTTCTTCTGATAACCCATCTTCAACCCGGTCATCAATCATTTCTGAATAAAATGATAACCGGTCTTCGATATCTTCTTTTGGTAAACCTCTTAATTTTACCTTAAGTTCTTCTATAAACTGTTCTTTTCTCATATGGCATCCTCCCCGATTATAAACTTCGCCATCGCCTTCATATCGGCCCAGTATTCTTTAAACTCTTCTATCTTATCTAGTCCTTGCTTCGTAATATGATAGTACTTACGAAGCCTTGAATTATGTTCAACGGTCTTAACCGTTAACATATTGGTATCTTCTAGTCTTTTTAAAATTGTATACAAAGTCGATTCAGAAATTTTTATATATGGTTCCATATCTTTAATAATCCGGTATCCATACGATGGTTTATTTCTAATGACCGCAAGTACTCCAACTTCTAAAAGGCCACGCTTTAATTGAACATCCACGATATACCTCCTTTTACATAATACATCGTATCACGAAGTATATCGTCTTGTCAAGTATTTTTCATAATAAAATTGTAAAATTTTTTATAACAAAAAAATAGGGGATTAATCCCCTATAATTTAGTTATTTTTAATATAATTTTTTAGCTCGTTTTGGATTAACGTAAAACTTAATCGCTTTTGGTATTACTTCAAGTTCTATTTTCCCTTTAGTTACAAGTTCACCATCAGCATTCCACTTGACATGGTTATTATTAAGTGGAGTAATTGTCGCTTTACCAGTAGTAAAGTGGAATTGTTTATATTGTTTTCTACCGAGTAATAAAATAAACATTGCTAGCTTAATTAATAAAGTAACATCTCTTCCTTCAAAAATTCTAATATCAACTAAACCATCATTTAGTTTATTTTTCTTTGAAAAGAAAGGTAATCTAAAGCCGCCAAAGCGATCAGCTGATAATACTAATAAAAGTGAAACATTTCTAACATAGATTTCATCGTTACATTGGACCATGGCTTTAAAAAATGGTTTTTTTGATAATCCTTGAATTCCGGTCTTTAAATAAGCTAAAGGGCCGTATTTTTTCTTTTCTTGGCGGTCCGCTTTATAACTAACCTCTGTTAAATATCCGGCTCCAGCGACATAGACAAAATAGTGATCATTAATTTTGTTAATGTCGGTTGGTAGTGGTTCGGTATTAAAGATAATATCAAAGTTTTTTTCTAAATTATGCGAAAATCCTAAAATATGAGCGACATCATTAACCGTACCAATTGGAATTACGGCAATACTTGGTCTTACTTCTGATTGCATAACTCCGTTAACAACCTCATTAATTGTTCCGTCACCACCGCAAGTAATATAAGTGTCATATTGATCTGCCCACAAACGAGCTTTTTCAGTTAAGTCACCAGCGCATTTTGAAAAATAAATATCAAGATGATATTCTTTTTCAAGAAATCTGCGCTTGGCGACTTCGACAATTTTATCAACTTTTTCTCTCCCGCTTGCAGGATTAATAAGTAGTAACGCCTTCATACCCTTATTATACTATTAATAAAGCGATTTTTCCACTCTCTCTAGTCTTTTTCATATCAATAATTCTTTGATTGTCGCTTCCGCGGTATTGCAAGTTTAAATTTAGTTTATCTATTTCGAAAGGGCCATCAATTAGAATGTCAGTTAGTTCTAAAATTTCATTAATATGAGGATTATTAAGTTCGATTAAATCTTCATAATATTTTCCTGAATATAAGACAATTGATAAATTAGTTTCTTTCGCTTTTTTCGCTAAATATAAGGTTTTATCAGCTTGTAAGAGTGGATCACCACCACTAAAGGTAACTCCTTCAATTAGTGGATTTTGACGCCACATAGAAACAATATCATCAAGTTCAACTAATGTACCGCCATCGGGATCCCATGTTTCAGGATTATGACAACCAACACAACCAATTAAACACCCTTGGGCAAAGACGACAAAGCGTAGTCCTGGTCCGTCAACGATTGAATCGTGGACAAATCCTGAAACACGCATTAAGTTATTGATGTGGGTAACTCTTAAATCAACTTCTTCATGTTCAAAAGTTTCTAAGTTAATTGGTGAAATTAATAAATCATTAATTCTTCTATATTTAAAGAATGGTTCTAAAGTGGTTTCAATTCGTTCACATTGTGGACATTTATTATAATTAATTTCACCAACATAATTACATTTATGATCAATATCTAGGCGGTGATTAATCGCAGCATAGGCAATATCATTTTTCTTCATCATTTTAATGAGTCCTAAGATGGAGTTAACTTTATTTTTTTGTTCACCGCCAAGTTCAATATAGGTAATATGACCGCCTGGAATGAGATTATGATACGGGGCTTCAATTCCAATTTTCGCCTCAGCATTAATTGGATAATTTGATGGTACATGGAAGGAATCGGTGTAAAAAGATTTATCAGTAACGTTACGAATAATACCGTATTTTTGCTGGTCCTTTAAGACAAAGTTTTCCAATAAATCAACTTTAGATGAGGCAACAATTTGAAAATTAAGTCCGTATTTTTCACGCTCTTTATTAGCGTGTTTATTCATAAATTTGATAATATTTAACCCTAATTCTTGGGCTTCTTTCAATTCGCCATGATGGCTTCCTGTTAGGGCAACTAACGCTTCAGCAAGCCCAATAAACCCAATATCAAGTGACCCATTTTTAACTACTTGAGTAATATTATCATTAGGTGATAAACTTAAGGAATCTTTCCAGGCCTTATCCATCATTAAAAATGGTAAGTGGGTTGTTTTTAAGTTTGATAAGTTTTTATATTTTTCAACTAATTGTTCAGAGACTTTATTTAACACCATATTTAATTTGTTATAAAAGTCTTCAATACTTTTACTATTTAAGGCCACTCGTGGTAAGTTAATCGTTGTTTCACCTA
>JAAYXR010000100.1 GCA_012515785.1 Acholeplasmataceae bacterium
GCATCATCCCATTTAAATCCTAACCAATCATAAAAATAAAAATTATAAATCCCACTAGTTTGCATTCCGTATAATGGTCTTTCGTGATTTAACTTCCAATGATCAGTAGTATATTTATAACAAATATTTATATGACCAAAACTTAATAAAAGTAATCCGATTGTTGCCGCAAATAAAACTTTTGAATTTTGAAATAACACCTTCGGATTTAATTTTTTTAAGTAGACATCTTTTGGTTTACCTTTTGAAAAGATAATATAAAGGGCTAATAATATGAAGAAATTAAAAAACATGATAATTTTAAACTCTAATATTAACTCTCTTGAAACAACTTCAGCAATTGATGATGACATATCAGTTTCTGCATACTTAGCAAAAGATAACTCACTAATAGAAAATGGCGATTGATAATATCTAATATATATCAATAACATGTAACCTAAGAAACTTAATAAAAGTGAAATAATTGTTAAAATAAGCATTCTATTATAAGCTTTTTTAGAGCACAAAAAAACAACAACTACTATTAAAGAAATGATGATTAGATTACCCAAAAAAGATGCAATAATAGTAAATGGTGTTGCCGTAAAAGATATCATAAAATGATTTAGTGGTTCGGTTGTAATAAAATATGTTCCAATTAAACTTAAAAAAATAAATGAAATTGTAAAAACCGATAACTTTCTTTCCGTGCTCATGCTCTATTTAAATTCCTCTCGGTATTTCAATTTTACCATATCATTACAAAAAATGCTATTCTCTAAACATACTATATATGACTTTAAATATATTAATATTAATATAATTGAACTTTATATTTAAATATATTAATTAATTTATAAAATTTATCTATAATTTTTGTTTTTTTGGTTTAAATCGACCTTTCTTATGCTATAATTTTTATATAAGGAGTTGGTTATTATGAATAAGAGCATTTTAGAATTAGAAAGAAAAGAATATCTAACAAATATCAAAAGTTTAGTTGACAATAAAAAGTATGAACAACTACAAGAAAAATTTAAAGAACTTTACACTTTTGATGCAATCTCAATGCAAGGAACCAATAAAGTAACCTTAGATGATGTTAAAAAAATTATTGCTGGTGAACTGGTTTCTAATTATAGTGAACGTGATGTTAAAGAGGTTATTAATCACTATAAAGCTATTAATCACGTTTATCAAATGGTAAAAAACAATGTGGAAATGACTGAGGAAATAATTAAGGATATTCATGAAATATTAACCGAAGGAATCCTAAATGGAGGTAACTATCGTAATGTTAATATTAGAATACCTGGTGCAACTCATCAACCACCTGATTATATTAAAGTATACGATCGTATGAAAAGATACTTCTACAACCTTGAAACACATCAAGGTAGTGTAGTTGACAAAGCAGTTTATGCTCATGCTGAATTAGCTAAAATCCATCCGTTTTTAGATGCTAATGGAAGACTGGCAAGACTGGTAATGAATTACTACTTAATGAAAGAAGACTATTTAGCAGTAACTATGTCTTCTGATTTAAAAGGTAGATATGTTCAAGCATTAGAATCATTTAAAGTTGACAAAGATAAAACTCCGTTAGTTAACTTTATTGAAGAATTACTTGTTAAAAGATATCAAGAATTAAATGAATTATTAAAATAAAAGGTGATGTAAATCACCTTTTTCTTTTATTTTTTTAAAATCGGTTATAATAGATATGATCGATTATGAAAGAGACTTTTAAATACCAACTTACAACATTTATCAGATATATGGGGGATGCATTTATTTATCCCTTTTTAGCATTATATTTAAGATCAATCGGCTTAGCAAATAGTGATGTTGGAAAGATTATGATGATTATGCCGCTAGTTGCTATTTTTATTAATCCTATTTGGTCCAAATTTTCCAAAAATATTAATTACAACCGAATCTTTATTAGAATACTAACAGTCATTGAAGCAATCGCGGTCGTGATACTAGCTAATATCGGAGCCAACGTTTGGCTTATTATTCTAGTAATATTTATTATTGCTGTTGTCGGCCAACCATATTACATTTTATTTGATAGTTTTACTGTGATGTATGCTAAACAAAAAAATATTTCATACGCAACTATTAGAATCGTTGGCACATTATCTTATGCAATTACCGTTATTATCTCGGGATTAGTAGCTTCTTATAGTTATCAATTAGCGTTTTATATCGGTGCAGGATTGTTTGTTTTAACATCACTTCTGATTACCTTTATTAAGCCATTAGATATTAATGTTGATGATTCTCTTTCACATAAACCTGAACCAAAAGAACTCTTTAGAAATAAACCATATTGGCGTTATGTTTTTGTTGTTACATTCACTTTAACTTCAATGTTTATTTTTGATACTTACGTCTCAACTTTCTTAAAAGATATTTATTTGATTACCGAATTTCAATATGGAATTATCGTATCTAGTTATATTTTTCTTGAATTATTTTTATTAATTCTTTGGAATAAAATTGGAAAAAATGTTTCAAATTTATTTTTCTATTTATTAATGATTGGTTCACTAGTAATTAGATATGGAACTTATGCTTTATCAGGTGTTGTCAATGTTCCTCTTGGAATTATCATTGCTGTAACTATGCTCCGTAGTATCCCAATTTCAGTATCAATATATATGATGATGGAAATGATATCTAAATTAGTTAAACCTTATAATGTTACTATCGCTACAATAATAATGGGATCAATTAGATCTGCGTTTAGTACAGCTTTCGTTTTAATTGGGGGATATTTAACAACAAATCCGGAAAATTATAAATACTGGTTCTTAATGGGAATAGGGTTCACCCTATTATCACTAATATTTATTGACTATAAAAACAGTAAAACTGTTTAAAATATGGTAAACTATTTATTGGTGGTATGATGTTAAAACCAGGAGAAATACAACAATTAAAAGTCTTAAGAAAAACTGATATTGGTTATATGTTAGTAAACAAAAACCAAGATGAAGTTTTTTTACACAACAATGAAACCAATTTTAAAGAATTACAACCTAACACTATGGTTAATGCCTTTCTTTTTTATGATAATAAAGGTAGACTTGCTGCCACTTTATTAAATCCGATTATAACTAAGGATAAATCGGCTTGGTTAAAAGTAACTGGAGTTAATGAAAAAATAGGTGTCTTTCTTAATAATGGAATTAATAAAGATATTTTATATTCCAAAGATAACTTACCAAAAAATATAAACTTATGGCCCAATGTCGGTGATTTATTATATGTTAAACTTGAAGTTACTAAAAAATTCTTAGCTATTAACAGTAATGATAAAGAAATGGAAGATTTTAATCAGGGTGAGGAAGTTCATGCTAGAGTAGTTAAAGTTGGTGATGATGGTATTAGCTTATTAACTAACAATTTAACCCCAATCTTTGTAAGTTCTACTAACTTACGCAGGCCATATCGGATTGGCGAAGATACTATGGTAATTATCAATTATCGTCATCATGAATATTACAGCGCACAATTAACTCTTCAAAAGGAAAAACAAATGTTAGATGATGCCGATACTATTCTAGCTTACTTGCAAGAACGGGGAAAGATGAGGCTAACAGATAAGTCAACCCCTGAAGAAATCCAACAACTATTTAATATGAGTAAAAAAGCTTTTAAAAGAGCGCTAGGAACATTGTATAAAAATAGGCAAATAGATTTTATTAACGGAGAAACCGTGTTAAAAAGGTGATATATATGAGTAAAGAAAAATTAGTAAAAGATGTAACGTCAAGAGACGAAGATTTCGCAAA
>JAAYXR010000101.1 GCA_012515785.1 Acholeplasmataceae bacterium
ATATTTGTTATAAATATACTACTGATCATTGGAAGTTAAATCACGAAAGACCATTATACGGAATGCAAACTAGTGGGATTTATAATTTTTATTTTTATGATTGGTTAGGATTTAAATGGGATGATGCTGGTGGGAGTAGAAAAGCAACGATAGAAGATTTTGAAGTTTATGATAAAAATGTTGCAAATTATACTAATTTCTTTGGCGAGACATACTCTAATACATTATTATTAGCGGACGCTCCAACTGTAAATTTAAGTCCTTCTTTAGGTGACGTTACGACATTAAACGGGATCTTTTCCGATAAGAATGTAGTTTATATTCAACTTGAAACGATAAATACATTTTTAGTTGATGGTTCCAGTGAATTTTTAGAAGAGTTAGATTTAATGCCTGACCTTGAAAAACTGATTAGTGAATCATATTTCTTTGAAAATTTCTATTCTAATGTTGGTTTAGGAAACTCTAGTGATGCTGAAATTTCAGGATTAACAGGGTTATATACCCCAGGAAATCACTTAATGTATTGGCAATATGGAAATGATGATTATCCAAGAGAAATCACGTGGCACGATAAAATTACTAATAATGCATATAAGAAGATGATAGATTTTAGACTAAACGCATTACCTACAGTTTTAGATGATTATTATACTGCTTCATTTCACGCTGATAATAGGCAATTTTATAATCGAGAAAATACTCACCCAGGAATGTTAAATTTTGATAATTTCTATCATTTTACCGAACGCCCTTTACCAGATAAATTAGGAACCACTAATGTAATTGATGCGTTTCCTAATAATTTGGAAAAACTACCAGGAAGTCCATGGGTAAGTGAAAAAGATTTATTTGAGTGGGTTAAAATAGTAGCAAAAGAAAAAACAAACGAAAATAAAAAGTATTTTCTATATCCAATTACAATTCACCCGCACACTCCATATTTATATGATCCTTATATTAATGAACCAGTGTTAACAAGAGAAGATATCAGACTTAATGATGTGACATTGACTTATTTAAATTACTTAAGGTTTTATAATGATATTTTTAAAATGATTATCGAATTAGCCAACGAACTTGAAAATACCATCTTTGTAATGTATGGTGATCATGGCACTGGCTTTCAGCTAAATGATATGAAATTACTTTTAAACGATCCAGATTTAACAGCGGTAGAATCTTGGGAGAAGTTATATCAAGTACCAGCTCTAATTTATGCCCCAGATGATAATAACTCAGTAGAAGGGATGAAATCAGGATTAATTAAAGGCAGGCAACCACTTGTTAGATCACAAGTAGATTTGTATCGCACAGTTTTAGAGTTATTAGGAAAAAATGATAATCATTTCTATTACGGAGTAAACGGATTATCACAAGAAAGAACGTTTGCCCTTCAAGCTAGAATTTCATTACTTGTAACTGATGATTTTACAGTTCAACTTAAAAAATATGCACCAACCAAAAGATTTTCTAGGAACTCAATTATTTATCATAACACGGAGCAACTTGATTATGATATTAAAGAAGTAATTGAAAAAATACTCGTTTTTAAACAAATAAATGATGGGATTATTAACAATAATTTGTTAGAAGATATAAATAAAAAGAAAAAAGGACAAACTTAATTGTCCTTTTTTAAACTCAAATTATAAATTAAAGTTTAACAACGTTCACAGCTTGTGGGCCGCGTTCACCATCTTTAATTTCAAATTTGACTTTGTCTCCTTCAGCTAAAGTTTTGAATCCTTCTACTTTAATTTGTGAAAAGTGTACAAATACGTCTTTTCCTTCTGCAGAAATAAAGCCAAATCCTTTTTCGCTGTTAAACCATTTTACAGTTCCAGTCATTTATAAAATACTCCTTTTAATATTAAGCAAATTAATGCCTAAATTAATAGTAGCACATTTTCATTTAAATAACAAATAAAAATTTTAAAGTTTTAATTTATTTTTTATTTACGTAATATTTATGTAAAGGTATTTACGTAATTATAATAATTGAAAATAAATTCATTTACTGATACAATACTTAATGAACGGCGGCCCCCATAGTTTAGTGGTAAAACGCAGCAATGGTAATGCTGAAATACAAGTTCGATTCTCGTTGGGGGCACCATTAAATAA
>JAAYXR010000102.1 GCA_012515785.1 Acholeplasmataceae bacterium
AAACCAGCTCCAGAAAAGGTAGAAGCGAAACCAGAACCAAAGAAGGTTGAACCAAAACCAGCACCAAAGAAGGTTGAACCAAAAAAAGTTGAACCTAAACCAGCTCCAAAGAAAGTTGAAGCACCAAAAGAGGAACCAAAAGAAAGTGCGAAAGCACCAAAATATCACGTTTCTCAAAATAAAGATGAAAAATCAGAGTTCTTCAACCAATGGCGTGTTAGAAAATCAGGATCTAGCAAAACAATTAAATATTTTAGAACTCAAAAAGAAGCCATTGATTACGCTAAAGGATTAGCTAAAAATGCTGAAACTGATATTGTCATCCATAAAACAGACGGAAAGATTAGAAAACAAAAATATTAATTATTAAATGAAGGAAAAACTAAAGATATATTTAGATCTCTTCTGGACTTTTTTTAAGATAGGACTTTTTACCTTCGGTGGTGGCTATGTGATGCTTGGCATCATCGAAAAAGAAGTTACTGAAAAGAGGCAGTGGATAACTAAAGATGATATGTTAAATTTATTAGCAATCGCTGAATCAACACCAGGACCATTCGCGATTAACGCAGCGACTTTTATTGGATATAAAAGAGCCAAAACCTTCGGCTCTTTTTTAGCCACGCTCGGCGCGGTGTTACCATCATTTATTATCATCGTTTTAATATCTTTATTTTTAAATCAATTTGAATCAAATAAATATATTCAAGGTTTTTTAAGAGGAATCCAAGCTGGAGTTGGCGTTTTAATCTTTAAGGCGGCTTATAGATTATCTAAACCAATTGAAAAAAATTATTTTAATATCGCTATTTTCTTTATCGCCTTAATTGTCGCCTTTTTAACTAACTTTAGTTTAATTTATTTAATGTTAATTTTAATGGCCTTTGGCATCGCCTTATATTATTTAGGAAAGGCGGTGGACTTATGACAACCCTACTTGGATTACTTAAGTTATTTTGGACTTTCTTTAAAATAAGTTTATTTACTTTTGGTGGTGGGTATTCAATGATTCCACTCATTAACCAAGAGATGATCGCTAATGGCTATTTGACCGAACAACAAGTCTTCCAGTTTATTGGAATTGCCGAATCAACTCCGGGACCATTTGCAGTCAATATTGCAACATTCGCGGGATTCGAAAATTACGGTTTTTTAGGGGCATTATTTTCAACTGCAGGAGTCGTGATGCCATCATTTTTAATTATCTTATTTATCGCCGCAATCAGCGATAAATTTATTAAACACCCAATCGTACAAAAAGTATTAGATGTCTTAAAACCAGCGATTATTGGGTTTATTTTGGCGGCCGCCCTAAACGTTTCAATTAAATCAATTATTGGAGATCTGCAAAACTTTAGTTTTTCATGGCAAGCTCTTGTTATATTTTTTAGTATTTCAATATTAAGTTATATTTTCAAAGAGAAATTCTCACCGATAATCTTAATCCTAACATCAGGAGTAATGGGATTAATCCTATATCTTTTATAGCAAATTACCCATAAGGATTGCAAAATACGCTAAAATTAGATATAATTAAATAGCGTAATTAGGCCCCGTAGCCAAGTGGTAAGGCATGGCTCTGCAAAAGCTTGACCACCGGTTCAAATCCGGTCGGGGCCTCCAA
>JAAYXR010000014.1 GCA_012515785.1 Acholeplasmataceae bacterium
ACTGGAACCCAACAAAAAGTGGGAAACTGGCCAGGAGTAACATTAGAGAAGAAAGTAGGTACAATTAAGTCAACTAATCACGAAATCGTTGACTTACCAGGAATTTATTCACTTAGTTCATATAGCTCAGAAGAAATGATATCTAGGGATTTTTTATTAAATGAAAATCCTAGTTTAATCATTAATGTTTTAGATATAACCCAACTCGAAAGAAGTTTATATCTAACATTGCGATTAATCGACTTAAAAATCCCAATGATTATTACACTTAATATGAAAGATCTAGCTGATAAAAAAGGGATTATTATTGATTTAGAAAAAATTAATGCAATATTAAAATATCCAGTTTTAGAAATTTCAGCACTTAAAAAGACTGGAGTTAATGAACTAGTTGATATTATTGAAACTGCTAAGGCTCAAACACCTGTTGATATTAAGTATTTTTCTGATGATATTGAAACAGCTATTACCAAAATATCTAGTCAAATTGATCATAGATCAAATCGATTTATCGCTTCTAAACTATTAGAAGATGATAATTTAATTAAAGAATTTGAAACTGAAGAAACTAAAAACATTAGAGAATCGTTAATTAATCAAAATAACTATCAAATGGATGAAGAAATAGCGCATCAACGTTATGGTTTCATTGAAAAAATGAAAAAAGAAATAGTATCATATAACGAAAAATTCTACAAAGAAACCATAACTAGAAAAATCGATAAAATTGTATTAAACAGGTGGCTAGCGATTCCAATCTTTATTTTAATTATGGCTGGTATCTATTATTTATCCGCCGGAGTAGTTGGTGGATTTACCGTTGGGTTAATGGAAGGATTATTTGAAAGTCTTTCCGAAGTAACTGAAACTTGGCTAGAATCAGTCGGTGCTTCGCCTTGGGCTGTTAGTTTAGTAGTAAACGGAGTCATCGCTGGTGTTGGCGCAGTTTTAGGATTTGTACCGCAACTGGCAATTTTATTTTTACTAATTTCACTACTTGAAGCTAGTGGCTATATGTCAAGAATTGCCTTTACCTTAGATCAAGTGTTTAGAAAAGTTGGTTTGAGTGGTAAATCTATTATTCCGTTTATTTTAGGAATCGGTTGTTCGGTCCCAGCAATTATGGCCACTAAAACAATTGATGACGAACAAGAAAAAGAAATGACAATTTATCTTGCCCCATTTGTTCCATGTAATGCTAAATTACCGATTATTGCTTTATTCGCTGGATATTTTTTCCCAAATAACCGCGGATTAATTACGATTGCCTTTTACTTTATGTCAATTGTAGTAATTGGATTACTTGCTTTTATCTTAAAAAAATTAGCTTTCAAAAAAACATCTACAGGATATATCTCAGAACTTCCGACTTATAAATTACCTTCAGCAAGATATGTTACTCGTGATGTCTTAGGAAAGATTTGGTCATTTATTAAAAGAGCTGGAACGGTAATTTTACTATCAAGTATTATAATTTGGTTTTTAGCTTCATTTACTTGGTCATTTAGATATACAACTGATCCAAGCGATAGTATTTTAAGAACTTTTGGTGACATTTTAGCTCCTCTTTTTTATCCAATGTTAGGAACATTAAACTGGGGTGCTTCAGTTTCTGCAATTCAAGGTTTAGTTGCTAAAGAAAATGTTGTCTCAACTATGGGAATTATTGCCAATTTAACGGCAAATGCCGTTGAATCTTTAGGTTCAAATCCATCCCCTGAAGCCTTAAGAGCGTTATTTGGTTCAGAAGCTAATTCATTATTTTCAACCTTCACGGGACTATCAGCATTTTCATTTATGACCTTTAATTTATTTTCTGCACCTTGCTTTGGCGCAATTGGTGCCATGAGAGATGCCTTTGGTTCAAGAAAGAAGATGTGGTTAGCGGTGTTACTTCAAACTGGATTTGCTTGGCTACTTGCTAGCGCCATTTTCGGTATTGGCTCACTAATAGGAGTGATTGTATCATGAGTATAGCGGATGTAATCATTTTAATAATCGTTTTATTAATCGTTGGCTTAATTATTTTTAGAATCATTCGGCAAATTGTAAAAAAGGATTATTGCGGCGATTGTTCTTCAAAAACTAGTTGTTCATTAAAATTAGATGATTTATTAAAAGAATTAGATAAAAACATAAAATAAAAAAACTGAGGCAACTCAGTTTTTCTTTTCTTCAATTAGTTTAATCATTAAATCATAGAGTAAATTGTGGCTATTTTCCCAAGTTCGATACATATTTTTATAAGCCAATTCACCCATTCGTTTTAAGTTTTCTTTATTTGATACTTCGATAATTCGATTTGAATATTTTTCAATATCATAATCAGTTAAGTAACCATGTTTTCCATCCTCAAGTCCATAAGCAGTTACTGAATCTTTAATTAAAAGTGATGCTGTCTTTTGGCTTGCCGCTTCAACTTGAACTAGTGAGTTAGTGTCATATAGTGATGGAAATAAAAATAAATCTGAAATTTGAAGAAGTGCTGCAATTTCATCACGACAAGATAAGCCTGATGTAAAGACTACATCGTTTTCAAGACCTTGTTTTTTTACATATTCCTCAAGTTCAACTCTATCTTGACCTTCACCGATAAAGATCATTTGGAAATCAATACCATGTTCTTTAACAATTTTCAATGAATCAACAATCAACCATAATCCTTTTAAGCGATTAATTCTACCTAAAAAAGAATAAATTATTTTATTAGTATTTAGTTTATACTTATCAATCAATTCATTAACCAACTTAGGATTTTCTAAATACTTCATATCTGTCGCATTATTAATCACATAAGTCTGGTTTTTCATCCCGTATTCGTTTAAATAGATGTTTTTAATTCCTTCTCCAACTGGGACAACCATTGAACACTTGTCATAACGACGCATTGTAAACCAAATCATAATTTTAACAATAAAATTAAACTTAACTGCTCGTTTAAAGTCTTGTTTGATTTGTGAATGAGCATAAATAATCGATGGAATATTATGCTTTTTAGCATATTTTATTGCATATTTTCCCATTCCAAATGGAGAGTGAACTAAAATTAAATCTAAGTCTAAAGACTTTAATTCTTTTTTAAATTTACAATCTAATTTTGGCGTTACCATTTGGTAATCAATAAAAAATAATTTCGCCGCTTTAACTCTTGTCAGCTTAACTTCTCCAATCGGTTTTTCCACATAACCTTTAGGAGCTTCTGGAACAAATAAATAAAAGTTAACTCTGTCTTTTAAATATTTAATTTGGCTTTCCATGACTTTTACCACTCCATCAATCATCGGATAATAAACATCACAGAAGACTGCCACATTAATTTTTTCTTTCGGCATATTATCAACTTAATCCTTTCGTATATCTTTAACCACATTAAAATACAAACTAGTAAGTCTAATTCCAATTGGTGTATTAAAATAGTTTTCTATTATATTTTCTTTATGATAAGGGCTTTCTGTAGCCTTTTTGATTTGGGCATTAAAATCATCAGCATAAGTATATTCATAAATATTTGATGCACTATTAAACGCATTTGGTTTACTAATTGATTTCGGAACTAATACTTTAGTATGATTAGCTAATGCTGTTAGGTAGAAAGTAGAAGTTCTAGCAGAATATTCTTCTTGAATAAAAGCATCGATTTTCTTGAAGTATGATTTAGCATTATCGATATCATTAATAATTAAAACATTATCAATGAAATCATTTTTTTCTAACGAATTTTTTAGCCCCGGTGGTAATTTTAAATTACCAACGATAATAAATAATGAATCCTTGTAGTCATCTAAATCATCTTTAATTCCAAAATAAAAATCAACGAATCTTTCAACTTGATAGTTTGGAAAAACCAATAAATATTTATGCTTAAAACCTTTACTAGCTACATCTATTAGTTTATCACACTTTAATTGGTCGAAATCATCATGCGTAATTAAAGTAGGATCAATATAGTATGTTGGTTTAAAAGAATGATTTTCAAATGATTTAGAGTTATCAAGTGATTCCGGCAAGACGACATCTGATGTAATTAGCATTTTTTCTAATCGATAACTTAAATTATCTCGTTTAAATTTTCGATAAGTATGTAGTTGGTTAACTATATTATTTTCAGTAAATATGATAGGTATTGGCTCATGTTTTTTTAAATCCGATAGTAATCTCGTATGAGACATCGCATTAATAAAATGTAAAATGTCAAAATTGTGTTTTGAAATTTCCTTGCGATTTCGACGTAAGCGGAAGATATTATTATTTTGAAAATATCTTAAAAGTTTACATTTGGTCATTTTTAAATAAACAGTATCACTAGGATTATTTGGATGCATTGTATGGGTAATAATAATCGGATTTTGCTGATTTTCTGATAATTGTTTATACATTAATTGTGCATCCGCATTATTATGATAATTATCGCAAACAATTCCAATTTTAAGTGACTCAATCCCCTTAATTCTTTCTTGATATCGTTTCAATCTTTTATCTTTAATAATATCCATTATTTTTAAAATGAAATAGGCTAATAGTCCCCAAAGCATCGCAAAATAGAAGGTAAACAATCTGGTCACGAACATAATATTTACTGCATCTACTTGATTGATCGTTGCCATTGCCGTTAAAAGGACAACAAATATCGTTTCAACTCCACCGGAACTACCAGGTAGTGGGAACCATGCCATTAATGTTGTTGCGACTAAGGTAATTGATAACATAAAAATGAAATCACTGTTAGATACATTCATATTAAGTGCTTTAGCGACAAAAAATGGAACCGCATAATAAGCAACTAACGCAATCACTCTAAGTAATGAAGTAAAGATTAAAAAACGTTTCTTTTTATATAATTCTGAAGATGATTTTTGGAAACTTCTAACAACTTTTGGTGTATTATCAGCTGCTTTAGTCAATATTTTTCTAAATGGTTTAATTTTAGCAAGTAAATATAAAAAGTTTTGGACTAATTTAGGAAATTTTTTTGAAAAAGTTAGAAAGAAAATTAGAACAAGAACGGCTAAATTCAAAATATACCCTAAAATAACAATGACTAATTTATCTTTCAATACTTCACTATGGAATATCCATAAAACAATAAGTGCAACAGTTGATAAGATATTAGCAATCAACTGATAATTGACATAAGTTGTTGTAAGAATGCTTGTTGCATCATCACCAGAAACACCATGTTTTAAATAAACAAATGTTTGAAATGGTTGTGATCCACTTTGAGATGGGGTTATGCCATTAAAGAAATATTCGTTACTTGCGTTTAAAAACAACCTAGTTTTATCCATTTTAGTTTTATGAAATATAGCGATGAAGAAATGCGGTAAAATCATAAAAACTAAATATGTAATAGTGAGAATAATAACGATAATTAAATACTTTACATTTACATTTAAAAACTTATCTCTTAAATCACTTAAATCTCCAAGTTGACTAACGGCAAAAATTAACGCAATAAAAATAACACCAACTAGTGCCATTTGTAAAATTGTTTTTAATTTTTGATTTTTCTTTTTTATCTGTGTCTCCATGTTTCCTCCTAGATGCTCCTAATATATAATACCACATTTATTAAATTTATAATTTAAATAAATGTATCTTTTACTTTTATATATAAGAAATATACAATTGACTTTATGAATCAGTCAATCCATGATAAAATAATGATAGAAAGTCGGGATAACATGAAAAATGAATTTAGACAAATACGAATCGATAATATAACTACTTTATATCAAATTGATATGGGAGTATTTTTTGATAAACCCAATGAAGTGGTTTCTGATTTATTAGAAAAATTACCAGTTATCGATGATTTAATTACATCAAATTTGACTAATTATACTATCGGACGTCTTTCATATTTTGATAGGGCTATTATTAGATATTCCATTTATGAAGTTAAATATTTAAATACCCCAAAAGCAATCATTATTAATGAAGCTATTGAAATAACTAAAATATATACTGATTTAGATGACGAAAAGCAACACAAATTTAACAATCGACTGTTAGATAATATATTAAAGGATTTTTAAGATGCAACCACAACCACAATACCTTACGGTTACCGCTTTAACTAAATATATTAAGTATCGTTTAGAAAATGATAACCATCTACAAAAGATTTTAATCAAAGGAGAAATTTCTAACTACACGAGAACGACAAGAGGGCACTTATACTTTTCATTAAAAGATGAAAATGCCCAAATTAAAGCCAATATGTTTCAAAGTTCTGCGAGAAATTTATCTTTTGAACCAAAAGATGGTGATCATGTTTTAATTGAGGCTAAAATTAGTTTATATGAGCCACGCGGAGAATATTCATTAAATGTTACCGAGATGACCCTAGATGGTATTGGTGAATTATATTTAAAATATGAACAACTCAAAAAAACGCTTGAAGAACAGGGTTATTTTGATGAAAAGCATAAAAAGCCAATTCCCAAATTCCCACGTCGAATTGGAGTTATTACATCAGAAACCGGAGCCGTTATTCAAGATATTATGAACACAGTTAATCGTCGTTATCGATTAACTGAAATCATATTGTATCCAACATTAGTCCAGGGTGAAGATGCAAAACATGATATTGCAAGGCAAATTAGACGTGCTAATAAAGATAAATTAGTTGATGTCTTAAT
>JAAYXR010000103.1 GCA_012515785.1 Acholeplasmataceae bacterium
AGTAAATTTTAATTTATTTCGGAAAATATAAAATAATATTATTCGTATTAAAAGAACCCCTTATATTTAGAGTTACATTTTTAAAACTTTAAATTAATTTAGAATATTGAATTTTAATAAAATTGGTTAATTTTAATAAATCAAAATTACTTGAATTTATGTTTTTAAGCAAACGTTCAGATAGGGGGACGATGTCTTTAAATTCGGAAATAAGTAATGAAAACATTTGTTTGCCATTTAATCCCCAATTATCATACTCTTTAATGATATCTTTTTTCGTAATATCATCGATATTATATTTATTATTGATTGACATTGCCATTTCTTTAGATAAATCATCATATATATAGGTTGATAATAAATCATAAAAGGGGCTTAATTTTAAAGTGTCTGTATATAATACCGAAAGGTTTTTCGCATGATAATCACAATTTCCAATTAAGTAATTGAATAATAATATTCTAGCTAAATTAATTAAATCTAAAGTTGGATTATTCAAATTAGTTTTGATTGTTTCGGCTATTTGTTCAAAACTAGGACCGCCCTCTTTTTGATATTTATTATTAGGTCTAACGCCTAAAATCTGGCAAAAATCTTCTTGGTGAATTCGAATGTTATTGATTCTGTCGTAGCGCTCAATAATTAGGTGAGGATAAGGTTTTTTAATTAATTCAAGATTAGAAACCGGCAACTTTAATGCATCAGCTAATTTAGTTGAAAAATATTCATTTAACAACAAACTAGTAAAATCGGTATTATTCAATTTTAAAATAACATTAGAAGGATAATCAAAATTTGGTAAATAATACTCATCATCTTTAATTAATAAAGACAATTTGTTTTGAGTTCCGGCAAGAGAAAGTCTCATACCTTTTTGATAATAAGAAGCGCCTTTTTCATTTTTTTCTAAAATTGATAGAAATTTTTCTTTTGATAACTTTAATGGAAAATTATCATCATTTAAATTGTCATTGGTAAGTGAGATTGCTCCGGCACAGTCTTCACCAATTTTAGATAATAAAGAGAAAGGATTATTCTGAGAGACTAAATAAACTTTAGAAATATATTCAATTATTTTGCTTTCAGGAAGAAGGTTTTCTAAAAACGGCCTAACAATTTTATCATCATATTTTTGTGATAGATCTTTCATTGATAATGAGATAATATTACTATTATTTAGGACATAAGAAAAAGAATAGACTTTTCCATTTGTTTCAGTTAGAATTCCGACTTTCTTTTTATTTAAATAGACATTTAATGTTCTTGTCATGATTCAATTACTCCTAACTTGATATTTAAAACACGCAAAACATGTAATGTTTTTTCAAGTTCAACAGTTGGTTTTCCGTTTTCTAAATCACTGATAAATCTAACCCCAGTATTGGCTACTGCAGCTAAATACGCTTGTGTTATTCCTAATTCTTTTCTTTTGTTTCTTACTAAATTTCCGATTTGTTTTGCATTCATAATATTACCTCTCGGTATTATTATATAATAAACAACATAAAAACACAACATATATTACCGTTCGGTATTATAAAAACATGAATTATTAAAATTTTTGTAAATATTACCGAACGGTAATATTATTTAGTTATATTATTTCGCTTACTTATTTAAAAATGATATAATTTAAATAATGAAAGGGATGATTAAATGAAATTTAATAACTACAAATATGTTCGTCCTGATTTAGACGAACTAAAACAGAAGTTAACTGAACAAGTAGCAAAGTTAACTGACGACCACACTTTTGAGGAACAATACCAAGCTTACTTAGAAATTGATCGATTAGGTGAAGAATTTAGTTCAATGGCAGTACTTTCAAGTATTAGAAACTCAATTAATACTACTGATGAATTTTATGAAAAAGAAAATGAGTTTTTTGATGTTGAAGCACCAACATTAATGCCACTTTTCCATCAAATTTCATTACTACTTTATAATTCAAAACATAGAAAACAATTTGAAGAAAAAATTGGGACTTTAATTTTTGATCAAACTGCGTTAAGTTTAAAAACATTTAAACCAGAAATTGTTCCTTTAATTCAAGAGTTAAATAAATTATCAACTGAATATTCTAAGTTAATTGCAAGCGCTCAAATTGATTTTGACGGTAAAGTATTAAACTTAAGTCAAATGACTCCATATACGGCACATATTGACCGTGAAACAAGAAAGAAAGCTCAACTTGCAGTATCAGACTGGTTAGAAACTAAAGAGACAGAAATTGATAATATTTATCATGAAATGGTTCAAAAACGTCATCAAATGGCATTAGAACTTGGTTATGAAAATTATGTTCAGTTAGGCTATGATAGAATGGGCAGAACTGATTATGGTCCAAAAGAAGTTAAAAAATATCGCGATCAAATTTATGAAGTAATCGTTCCAATTGTATCTGAACTTCAAAAAAGAAAAGCGAAAAGATTAGGATTTAAAGATCCTAAATCATACGATTTAGCTGTTTCATTCTTATCGGGAAATCCAACTCCAAAAGGAGATAGAGCTTGGATGGTTACTAGAGCGAAGAAGATGTATGAAGAAATGTCACCAGAAACTGGAGAATTTATTAATTTTATGTTAGATCGTGAATTAATGGATTTAGACTCAAAACCAGGTAAACGTGGTGGTGGATATTGTACATATATTCCAAAATATCGCTCGCCATTTATTTTCGCTAACTTTAATGGTACTGAAGGTGATGTTGACGTTTTAACACATGAAGCGGGACACGCTTTCCAAGTTTATCAATCAAGAGATTTACTTTCATCATATCGCTGGCCAACAATGGAAGCGGCTGAAATTCATTCAATGTCAATGGAATTCTTTGCGTGGCCATGGATTGATTTATTCTTCTTAGAAGATACTGAAAAATATAAATTTTCACATTTGGCAGGAGCAATTTCATTCTTGCCATACGGAGCAACAGTTGATGAATTCCAACATTGGGTATATGAAAACCCAAGCGTAACACCAGCAGAAAGAAAAGCCGCGTGGGCTCGTATTGAGAAAAAATATAATCCAACATTAGATTATGGTGTGGATGAATTTATGAAAAAAGGAACCCGTTGGTTCCGTCAAGGACACATCTTTTCATCACCATTTTATTATATTGACTACACATTAGCTCAAGTAGTAGCGTTCCAATATTGGATTAAAGATCGCGAAAATCATGAAAAAACATGGGCCAATTATTTGTCACTTTGTAAGCTTGGAGGATCATATAGTTTCTTAGGATTACTTAAACAAGTTGGGTTAGATAACCCGTTTGTTGAAGGAACGATAAAGCGCGTAGCTAAACCATTAAAAGCTTATTTAGATGGTGTCGATGATACTAAATTTTAATTATTAAAATGAATAATAAAAGTCACTCTTTGTAGAGTGACTTTTTATCTTTTTACACAACCACAAATTTGGTTAAAATCACATAATTAGCACTCTATACTTGACAGTGCTAATTTGTTGTGCTATACTATAGTTGAGAAAAGGAAGTGATAAATATGTACAAGGTTACAAGAAGAAATCCATTTGGACTTTTCGATGAAATGTTTGAAAATATTTTCAAGGATACGCAAGCAAGAACAACATATCTCGCGACAGATTTAAAAGAAAGTGAAGATTCATATAAGTTGTTAATTGATGTTCCTGGTGTAAGTAAAGAAAATTTAAAACTTACATTAGACAAGGGATATTTAACAATTGAAGTTTCTCAAACTGATGAAATTAAAGATGAAAACGAAAGATATCTAAGACAAGAACGCAGAAGCGTCAATGTTAAGAGAAGCTATTATGTTGGTGATACTTTCACTGAAGAAGATATTAATGCATCATTAGAAAATGGAGTCTTAACTCTTAACTTTCCAAAAGAAGGTACCAAGCAAGAACAAACTAAATACATCGAAATTAAATAATGGATAAAACTAACAAAAACCGCTCTTAATTTAGAGCGGTTTTTCTATTTCCGATTAATAAAATAATCAAATGTTTCATCAGTTTGCATTCCAGCAAATCGATTGATCACAGTTTTATTTTCAATAATAAGAAACGTCAAAGAAGAAGCGACATCATATTTTTTTACG
>JAAYXR010000104.1 GCA_012515785.1 Acholeplasmataceae bacterium
ATACTTTTTAATTGTTGCAACTTTAGTTCCCATTTGCGTTTGTCTAGTAATTTCAAATGTCGTAATTTCATTTTCAGTCCATGATTTTACTTTAACTCCGTTACTTAATTCAGTTGTAACAACGCCTTTATCATTAATATTACTAGTAAATGTCGCAACTTGATTATCGCCTAAATATAGGGCTCCTTCAATCGTAATTGTTCCATCTTCATTTTCGGTTGTTGTATATTTGGTAACGTAATTAATTTTACTACCACTTAGATGTTTTGATTCGAAATTTAGCTCATTAGTGCCATCACTTTTTTTGAATTTAAAATCAACTGTAAATAGTAATGTTTCAACACTTTCAAAGTATATATCAATTTCTTTAAAGATGTCATTAAAGATATCGTTAATATCAGTTAAATAATCTCCTTCACCATCACCATTATCATTTGATAAAGTGACATTTGGAATTTCTGCTGTAGTTGTCGTGCTTGAGATTTGATATGCTTGAACTACCGAAGCCATCATCGCTTTACTTTCAGCGGAATATGTTGGCTTTGTTGGGCGCATTGTTAAAGCAAATACACCGACTACAACTAGTATTACTAATGCAAATGATAGTGAGGTAACTAATCTTAATACAGGGCGTCTGAAGCGAGATTTCTCTTCTTCTTTTTCAATTATATGAATTTCTTCAAGATTAATTTTATTTAAAACATTAGGAATCTTTCGATCAATTTCTGATTTCAAGGAAGCCTTAAAAGTTTTCTTACTCACTTCAACACCTCCTTATATAATTTTGATAGTTTGTTAATTGATTGATTGTAACTCCATATCACCGTCCCTAATGGACGATTCGTAATTTCTGAAATTTCTCTAAATGTCAGTTCGTCCACCACACGAAGTAGTACAATCAATTGTTCATCACTTGATAATGTTTCAAGTAATTCTAAAGCTTCGGCTTTAAGATCTAAGTTTTCATTAGTTGATTCAAGATATACCTGTTCTTCTTCCTGGAGATCGATATTTAAAACACGTTGGCTACGGCGATAATGATCAATTGCTAAGTTTCTAGCAATCGTCCCAAGCCAAGTTTTAAAGTTTCTACCAGCCTTAAAAGAATTGATGTTTTCAATCATTTTAATGTATGTATCTTGCATTAGATCTTCGGCATCTAAATCATCTTTAACAATCGAATATATGATTGAGAATACCATCTTATGTGTTTGGTAATAAATGATTTCAAAAGCTTCGTTATCTTTGTTTTTAAGTTTTTCAATTAGTTTTAAAATATCATCTTGCATAGTATAATACCCCTAATTTATACCTTAGGGATATTATACCATAGATTTATATATTTTTAATTATTGAGCTGGAGTTTCTGGTGTAGTTTCTGGAGTTGTGTCAGCTGGAGTTTCTGGTGTGCTGTCAGTTTGTCCTTTTCTATGTCTGTTTTGATGTTGGAAATCAAATTCTGATTCTGTTTCAGCTCCGCCTACTTTTGATTTGAATTTAAATTTACCTTGGAATTTGTAAGTAGAAACTACTTCTTCACCTGAAGAGTCAACATTAATTTCGACATCTAAGTCTGATTCTAATGTACCAACTACTACATCAAAGTCATCTAATTCTAATTCAACATGTAATTGTTTACGATCTTTTTCTTGTGATCTAACTTGAAGTTTCATTTTAACTTCAGATTTTCCAATTTTAGTTTCAATTTCTAAAGCCATTTTACCTTTTTGGTTTTTAATTTTTAATTTGAATTCTAATTTTTGTCCAACTTCTGGATCAACACAATATTCAAATTCTCTTTCGCCACCTTTAACTTTAGATTTAACTTCGACTTTAACACCGTTTGCTTCATGAACAACTGTTAATTCTTTTTCACCATCTTCTGGATCAACTTCAATTTCTCCGTTAATTGGTAATTCTTTAACATTTTCGCCTCTAGTGATAACTAATACACCACGGAATTCAGTTTCAGTTTCGCCGTCATCTTCAACTTCGTGTTCAGTAACATTGTAATATAATTTATATGATACAGTGTTGCCTTCTAAATCTTGTGACGTGTATGAAGCCATTTTTTCAAATCCTTCACGATCTGATTTTCCATGTTTGATTTCGATGTTTTGTAAGAATGTATCTAACATTGCTAATTGTTGATCAATTACATCTACTAATGAATCAGCTAAGTTTGACTCGATTGCAGCTTTAATATTTGTTTCAATATTAATTCCACCCTTGTTTTCTAATGTAACTGCTGGGTTTGCATTCATTGTTGCAGCTGCTTGACTCATGTTTGATGCTGATACCGCTTGAACCATATAGGCGTCTTCATCTTTGGCTAATGCTTTTACTGAACCTGATTTGTTGCACGCTAGTAATGTAACGCCTCCTAAAACTAATAATAATACTAATAATAAATTTTTG
>JAAYXR010000105.1 GCA_012515785.1 Acholeplasmataceae bacterium
GCTTCATAATCAATGGCCAAATAACTCTTAATAGCTAAATATACAATTAAAGGTATTAGAAGGGCATTAATTATTATTGGGGTAATTTTAACTTGATCATTTCTCATAAAATCACCTCATAATTATGTGGTAACACATTGTGTGTACCAATGGTTTTTGCCTTAGTAGTGTAGTTTACGATGATTATTACTCCGTTAGAATATGTGTTTTTAACCACACCAATTTCAAGTACCTCTCGTGAGATGATACTTGCCCCCATGGTGTGTTTTAAGGCGTTATTAATAAAATTATAGTTATTAATAATTTCATCCTTATAATCATTGTAGTAAGTTGAGTAATATTTTGCAGAATCAGTATTTCTCATCTTAAATGTTGGTTCACAAGTCAAAATATAACTTGGATAAATATTGAAATCGACCATTTGAAGTAATCTTTCTCTACCCATCGCATTGAAATTTAAGTAAGGAGTATACTTCGGCATAATTCCTTGTAAAATAATTGGAACTAGTGGAACTAAGTCAGTATAGTATTGATACTGACTATTAGCGATTGGCATATTAAGATAAGCGTCAACATGGCCCCATAAATAACTATTAGGTCTTGACAGTAATAAATTGTCATTTAATTTTGCTAGTTCAACATAATGATTCATTGATTCAGTTCGGTCAAGAATTTGTTTGTCATAAATCGAGAATAATTTACTTCCCATTGATTCAGATTGAAGACCAAGATTATATTTATCTAAGAATTTTTGATCGTTTCTAGCTTTCAAAAACGATTGATAAGGTTTTAAATTATAATCAATTCTAGTTCCAGATCCGGTATTAATTTCCTTTTTCATTAGCAGTTTTGAAACATTCTTAGCGACATCGCGAATCTCATTAATGCGTTTAGATTTACCACTTGGATCAACATAATTTTGCGATAAGTAAACTTGGTTTCCATCTTTATGGACTTCTTCAAAAAATTGTTTATAGTCTCCATAATTGCCAAAGAAATTCATGTTAACTAACCCTGATGATACCCCTTCTTTTGAATATCCTAAAAGGGTTGTTTGTTGATTGTGAATTCCTTTTTCTTTTAATTCCTCATAAATTTGACTAACTTCTAAAGCGGTAGTCATCGTAACACGTCGTTTTGAAAATAATGATGGTTCTAAATCACTCATTAAATATGTTATATGAAGAGTGATATCATCTTTTGGTGTTACTTTTTCAACTAAATCGTGATCTAGTAAATATTTTCGATAATCGTTAGCGATTCCAACATAATTGGCGTTATTATGTAAAAATTTATAATTAATTGCGTAATCACTTCCGGTTCTCGCAGGATCAATATAGTCACTACCAGCACCAGCTCTATCAATAATTCGGCGATGTAATTCTCTAAAATAGAATTTAGTTGAAGCGCGGTTATAATTTAAGTTATCGGTATAGAAATCAGCAGTCAAGATTGATTGTTGCGCTCCTTTTGTAATGTGAGCATATAATCCAGACTTGTTAACTTCATGAATAATTCCAAATAATGGAACACTTAAGTTATTATAAAATGTCATCGTATAACCAGCATCATCACCATAAAATCTGCCATTAAAGACTTGCGTTCTTGGTTCATCATGTCTGACTAAGGCTCCAACTCCATCTGGAATTAAAGTATATGCTGGAAAATAGTTTTCTCTAGTTGATCCTAAATAAGGAAATAGTGTCACTGCTGTAACGGTATATTCACCAATTTCTTCTTCGATACTTGCTTGTGGTATTTCAAAGGTTAATTCACCATTAGTTAATTTAATCTCAACGTTAAATTTAAATTTTAACTTTTTAATATTAACTTCAGCTAATAACATACCATTAATTTTGTTGATTTTAACTTCAACATTGTTTTTCTTATAACTACCAGCTACTAATTCAAATGGCGCTTCTGGTGATTGAATTCCTGGAGCGAATCTAACATCGGCGAAATTGTATAAACCATCAGAAAAAATATTTGATTGTTTTGGGTTGTTAGTTAAAACATAGTCAATCCAAATTCCTGAATTAATTCTTTGACGATTAGCTAGGTTACCTTCTAATTTTCCGTTAAATCCTTGATGTGTTGGTCTTGAACTATAGTAGTGATTAGAAACTTTATCATAAACAATAATACTAAATGAATCTTTTTCTAAATAGACTTTAATTTTATCATCTTCTAATTCTGGATAACTGACGAAATTATATTTCGTTAAGTATTCATTATCAGGAACGAATTTCATATTGGCATGATAAAACGCTAGTTTCGCTGGATCAACGGCTTCAGTTTGAGTATAACGAGAACTTTCTAATAGTTTTGTTTCAATATAACCAAAGTTTTCAATAACTTCACCATACTCATTATTTTTAGTAATGGTAATACCTCTGGCAA
>JAAYXR010000106.1 GCA_012515785.1 Acholeplasmataceae bacterium
GAAATGGCGTAAGCTAAGTTGATTTGATCTAAATCTGACTTAGCATAAGATAAATCTCTTCCGTCAAAATTAACATATATTGTCGGCTTATCTTTACTATCAAAAACGATCCCGCTAACTACTCCAATATCACCATTCATCACGTCCTTTAGGGCGTCATTTTCTAGTTGAATCACTTTATCGCCAACATAATAATTAACATCACCATGTTTGACATGGATCTCTTTATTTTCAATATACATTTCTTGGATAATTTCATTTACCATATCAATTCCAAAATCACCTTTATATTGCGGAATTAAAATTTGAATATCTTCAATTAATGAATATCCTTGATCAATCGCTCCTTGGACTAATCTTAAAACTAATCGTTTCAACTCACTTCGATTAATTTTATAAATATAGGTATCACTATCAGAAACTAAATCTTCATAACCTATAGTTTGTTTGTTAACTTTATTGGCAATCTTAACGATATTAGAACCCCTAGCTTGCCTATGGATTTCATCAAGTCTAACAACCGCACAAGATCCTGAATCAATTAAATCTTTTAAAAATAGTCCCGGTCCAACACTAGGTAATTGATCCACATCACCCACAATAACCACTTTAGCATTATTCTTAATTGCCTTCAATAGTGAATTAGCTAAAAAGATATCAATCATTGAAGCTTCGTCAATGATAATTAAGTTTTCAGAAAACAAGTTGTTTTCATCATAAGTAAAGATGCCATCATAACCCATACCTAATCCTTTATGAATGGTAGTCGCCTTAAAATCTAAAATTTCTCGCATTCTTTTTGCAGCTCTTCCGGTAGGAGCCATTACTTTAATGTGTTCTGGCATATAACTTGCAGTAATTCCATTAATATCACTATATACTTGCATTAAACCATCGATGATAGTCGTTTTACCGGTGCCTGGCCCACCAGTAATTACGGTAACTTCGTTGTTAACGGAGACTTTAATCGCTTCTTTTTGAATATCAGTATATGTAATTCCAATTAGTTTTTCAATTTTATTAATACTTTGATCAATAATCGCTTCTTCTAGTTTTGGTCGAGATGACATATTTAATTCAAGTATTTTCCGAGCCACTCCGACTTCAGCATAATATGCGGGAGCGAGATAATACCTGTGATCTTCTAAAACTAACTTTTTCTCTCTAATTAATTCTTTAACAAATGGATCAAAATCAAGATCAATTTTTAAAAACTGTTTGGCATAATCAAAGACTTGTTCTTCGGTGGCATAAGTATCACCATTTCGTTCACCATATTCTCTAATCGAATAAATAATGGCAGCTTTAATTCTTCTTGGGTCATCTTCTGGAATCCCGACTTTTTCTCTAATCTCATCAGCTCGAATAAAACCAATGCCTTGAACTTCATCAATTAACCTAAACGGATTAGTTTTAGCAATTGTTGCCGCTTTTAATCCGTAAGTCGTAATTAACTTCATCGCGGTTGCCCCTTTAATATCTAATTCAAATAAATCAATCGTCACCCCTTCAAGTGATTGATTTTCTAACAGTTGTTGATAAAAACGTTCAATTCTAATTGCATTTAACCCAACTTCACGCAAAACCATTTTGTCTTCTAAAATTTTTTCAATCGCATCATCACCTAAATGATTAACGATTTTTTCAGCTGTTTTCGGGCCAATTCCAGGAAAGTAATCACTTGATAAGTAATTTACTAAACCTTGAAAAGACGCGACTTTAGCGCGTCTAAAAGCGAGAACTTCAAATTGTTCGCCGTAGGTCGGATGTTCAATCCAATTTCCTTCAAGTTCATATAATAAATCGCTTGTTACTTTAGGAAAATAACCAACGATTGTCACTTTTCGATCATCTTCAGTTTTAAGGGTCGCAATTGAATAACTATTATCTTCATTATGGAAACGATATCTCGTTATATGCCCCTTTAGTTTTTGGTGTTCTGGAATTAATGTCATGAATATCTTCTTCTTTCACCTTGATAAAAAACTTCATTAATAAAACCTGAGCCAACACATTCATCACCATCATAAATGGCACACACTTGCCCCGGAGTTACCGCTGAGACATTATTATAGGTAACAACAAACTCTTTATCATTCAAAAATTTAACTTCAACTGGGACATCTTTTTGACGATATCTAAATTTAGCCGTATATTTACCATCACGTTTGCTAGCTCGCCAAACATAATTAGTAATAATCGCTTTATCAGATTTTAAATAATCTAAATTATCTTTATTTTCCACTAATAAAGTGTTAGTTCCTAACTCTTTACCAACGACAAACCACGGACCATCAAGTCCGTCAATCGTTCCAATCCCTAACCCTTTTCTTTGGCCAATAGTATAATTCATCAGTCCGTAATGTTTACCGATAACTGTTCCGTCTAATCTAGTCATTAACCCCGGTTTAGCTGGCAAATAATTAGCTAAAAATTTATTAAAATCTCTTTCCCCGATAAAACAGATTCCAGTCGAATCTTTTTTATCTTTAACTGCTAAATCAAGTTTTCTAGCAATATTTCTTACTTCGTCTTTATTAAGATCTCCTACTGGAAATATGACTTTTGATAGTTGCTCATTAGTTAATTGTGATAAAAAATAAGATTGGTCTTTATTTTGATCAATTCCGCGAAGTAATTTAGCACGACCACTTGAACGGTCAACTCTTGCGTAATGACCCATGGCAATATAATCAACATCTTTTAACATTGCATAATCTAAAAATGCTTTAAATTTAATTTCGTTATTACATAAAACATCCGGATTTGGGGTTCGGTTTAATTTATATTCATTTAAAAAATAAGTAAATACTCGGTCCCAATACTCTTTAACAAAATCAA
>JAAYXR010000107.1 GCA_012515785.1 Acholeplasmataceae bacterium
AAATAAATAAAAGAATAAGAAAAATAGCCAATGCCGCTAATATTGCAAATAACCACCATTTTAAATTAAAATCAAGAATAATTAAAAATACGATTGAAAGTAACATCAAAATGCCCGCAATCAAAAAGAAAGACATATATAATTTCGAATATTTATTTCTCATTTTTTCAAAATCTTGAATTAACATATAAAACTTCCTCTCTTATGTTATTTTACCATTATTTTACTTGATTAGGTATTATTCTATTTTAAGGCTGATTGAAAGCGGTTTCAACTCGTTAAATATGTTTATATTTAAAATTTTAATGTATACTAAATATTGAAGTATTATCTAAAGGGGGACATGCAATGTTAAAAAAATTAGCTGCAGTTTTACGAAAAAATAAACCATCATATCCATTAAACTATACTATCCCTTCACTTTTAAATTATAAAGATCAAGGTAAAAATGTAGGTAATGGCGAAATTTTAATTAACCCATATGATTTTTATTCTTTTTTAATTGAAGATTTATTTCTATCAAAAAAAGATAACAATGTTAACTACTTAGAATCAATATCTAATTCTAAAGGACTAACTCGACGAACTAACTGGCATAAAAAGAGTGTTTTTTACTCATTAATGGCCCGTACTTTTACGACTTGGGATAACGATCGCAGCGGTGAAATTGATGAAAGTAATTTATATGACTTATCAGAACTAGGTTCGTTTGTTAAATCAATCGCGCTACTTCCATATTTAAAATCAATCGGGGTTGATGTCCTATATTTTTTACCATTATCAAGTTATTCAACATATAGATCAAAAGGTGATTTAGGTTCAAGTTATGCTGTAGTTAACTTTACTGAATTAGATGAAAACTTAAAAGATTCATTAACCGGAAATAAAATGACTTTAAAGGAAGAATTTAAAGCCTTCGTTGAAGCAGCTCATATTTTAGAAATTAGAATTATGATTGACATTATCCCAAGAACTAATGCCTTAGATTCTAGTTTAATTTTAGATCATCCTGATTGGTTCTATTGGATTAATACTAAAGATTTATCTAAATATAACCCACCACTAATTGATACCATTGATGCCCAAGTTGTGCCACCACATGCGAAACATATGCCAAAAGTTTATGAGCATGAAAATACTAAAAATCATTTAAAACTATTTAAGGATAATCCTTATTCTTTAAATCCTAGTAAATGGGATGAAGTTAGAAAGCTTGTCAAAGGTGGTATGAACATCCTTGATGCCGTTAATCAAGTTTATAAGATGACGGTAGCTCCAGCATTTTCTGATCATATTAACGATACTCAACCACCATGGTATGATGTAACATTCTTTAGATTATATTTAGATCACCCTGTTAATGCTCAAAAATATTTAAAGAAAAATCAACCACCGTATATTTTATTTGATACTATCAAATCCAACTTACACCCTGGATTAGAACCTAATATGCCGCTATGGGAATTACTAGCTGATATTATTCCATACTATCAAAGAGAGTTTGGAATTGATGGGGCCAGAATTGATATGGGACATGCCCTGCCTCAAGAGTTAATTGAAATGATTATTTCTAAAGCTAGAGAAATCGATCAAGACTTTGTCTTTGTCGCTGAAGAGTTAGATCCATCTAATGCTAGAAAAGCTAAGAAATTGGGTTATGATGCGATTATCGGCAATGGTTTTTGGATGGAAAGCCGAATCTTAGAAGGTAAATTACATGAGTTTATTAAATCCGCACCAAAACTAGCACTGCCAGCATTTGCTTGCGGTGAAACTCATGATACACCAAGACTTGCTGGTAAACATAATGGGGTTAATTTAACAAATTTGTTAACCTTAGTTAACTTCTTCATTCCTAATACGATGCCGTTTATTAACTCGGGTCAAGAATTCTATGAAGTTCAACCAATGAACTTAGGCATTGATGCCACACCTGAAGATCGATATCATTTACCAGAAAGTGACCCATTCTATGGTAAATTAGCTTTATTTGATAAGTATGCCTTACATTATCAAAATGATCATTCATTAGTGAATCATATTAGAAAAATTTTACCAGTTAGAAATAAATATTTATCTAAATTAAATCCGAAAAAATTCCATATGTTTAATGTTTTAGGACCTTACATTGGCCTAGCCTTTGGTTACACTTTTAAATCAAAAGGTGAGGATAAATTACTACTGGTTGTCGCTAACACAAACACTTCTTACGAAGAATATATGGAAGTAAAATTAAACTTGAAAAATAATAAGTTGGCGCCTAAACTTAAAGTACTATTCGAATTTGATCGAAGCGATGATGAAGCCAATGTTAATGACTTTTCATTAAATGGAAATCCTTTCTTCTTAGTTGGACCTGGTGAGGTAAAAATAATCTTAATTGGATAATTTTAAAAGTAAAAGTAGACCAAATTTGGTCTACTTTTTTGTTTTAAATATATTAAATTCTTTTATCTAACCAATCAACAATATCTTCAAATATTGGTTCACTATTTTGATCATTTAAAATGTTATGTTTCATATTTGGATAAAGCTTTCTAGTTTTATCGTCTGAACGAATATGATCATGTAAATATTTACTTAATTCAGGCGGTACGACTTTATCTTCTTCTCCGTGAATAAAGAAATAAGGAATGTCAATTAAATGAGCATTTTTCTTAATTTTTCTAATTCCTTTAATCATAGTTTTATCGATTAAGGATAAATAAAAATAATCTAGTAAATAATCATCTTTAACAAATTTTGAAATTTGTGTTGGATCACTATACAAATTAGGATCACTAAAATTAGTTTTAACTTTGACAAACCATAATAATTCAACGGGAAAATATCTTAAAAAAGTTGTTGATTTAGTAAAATCACCCGCAGTTCCAGAGGCAATAACCCCGTCAATATTTAATTCATTACTCGATACAAGATATAAATTATGAATTAAGGCCCCCATTGAATGGCCTAAAAGATATACTTTTGTTTTATATCTTTTTTTAGCATATAAAATCAATTCAGTTAAATCTCCAACATACAAATTAGTTGATTTGACATATCCTCTTTTACCACCACTTCGGCCATGACCACGAAGATCATACGATAAAACGTTGTATCCGTTATTATTTAAATGCTGATATAATTCTTCATATCTTAAGTGATGTTCCGCAATTCCGTGAGAAAAAATGATCGTCGCTTTTGGATTATCAACTTTATAAGTTTTAACATAGATGAATTCATTATTAATTAACATTTTATAAGTCCATTACTTTCATTATTTGTCTCGCGATTTTTTCGTATTCCTGATTAACGGTTTCTTTAAAATCATCATAATTAATTGGAATTTCACCAATTAAAGGAACATCTAATTTACTTGCTACTTCAATCCCACCACCGGTACCAAAAATATAATCTTTTTCTTTTGAGACTGGGTTAAGATAATAACTCATATTTTCAATAACCCCAATAATTTCATGACCGATTTGTTGGGCGCCGATTCCGGCTTTAACCGCAATTTTTGAAGCGGGAATACTTGGTGTCGTAACAATTATCATTTTACATTGTGGCGCAAATTTATTGATATCTATGGCCACATCACCAGTTCCTGGAGGTAAGTCAATTAAAATTAATTTAGTCGCGTCAGCCCATCTCACACTATTAAAATAATGCGTTAACATTTTATTAAGTAGTGGTCCGCGCCACATTAATGGTTTATCATCAGGCATAAAAAATTCAGTCGAAATCACTTCAATACCTTTGCCTTGAAGTGGAATCATTAATTCATTTTCATCACCCATTACTGGTGTTTTTTTAATATCTAAAATAAACGGAATTGATGCTCCGTAAATATCAGCATCAATAATTGCCGTTTTTATCCCTAGTTGATTTAAGGCAACCGCTAAGTTAACCGTAACTGTTGATTTACCAACACCACCTTTACCACTAGCAATTCCTAAATATAAATAAGGTGGGCGTGGTTTTGGAAATTCTTTAATTGTGACAACCGCTCCGGGTAAGTTTAAATCTACTTTTAATAGTTTAGTAATATTTACTCTAACTTCTCGTTCGTCTTTTTCTTTATTAAAAATATTAACTACAACTTCACAAACGCCGTCAGGCTTAATTACTGCT
>JAAYXR010000108.1 GCA_012515785.1 Acholeplasmataceae bacterium
TAATAGTATCTAGGTGTGATAAAATTAAGTAAAGAGGTGAAAGGGTATGAGAATAAAGAGATTCATCCTAGGCAGTTATGAAACTAACTGTTACTTAATTTCATATAAAAATGAAGCCATAATTATTGATCCTGGCTATGAAAGTCAAGATTTAATTGACACTCTTATGAGTGACAATTTAGCTTTAAAATATATATTTTTAACCCACGGACATTTTGATCATGTTGGTGGGGTTAATAAGTTAAAAACTTTATTCCCAAATACCCAAATATTAGTCCACCAAGAAGACTTAATATGGTTAGATAAAAACGATTATAATTTAACTGGTCAAAAAGTTAAATATGATGAAGTTGTTTCACAGGAAAAATCTATTTTTCTTGGTGATAAAGAATGTAAAATCATTTTCACACCAGGACATTCAGCTGGAGGAATGTCACTTCTAATTGATGAACATCTATTTGTCGGTGATACTTTATTTAATTTAAGTATTGGAAGAACCGATTTTCCATTTGGCGACTTTAAAACTTTAGAAAAAAGCATTAAACGGCTCTACAATCTACCCAATGACACTCAAGTTTATCCTGGACATGGTGAAAAAACCACGATTGGGTTTGAAAAAAGACATAATTATTTTGTAAAAGGTTAATCCTCTTTTTTACGATAAAAATAAGCTAGACCGCCACGTGCGGTTTCTTTATATTTGATATCCATATCAAGACCGGTTTGATACATCGTTTTAACAACTGTATCAAACTTAATTTTACTTGATTCGGTTAAAACAATCGCTAAACCACATGCATTAATCGCTCTTAAGGCGGCGACTGCATTTCTTTCAATACATGGAATTTGAACATAACCATCAACTGGGTCACAAGTTAACCCCAAACTATGTTCAAGGGCAATTTCTGCAGCATTTTCAATTTGATCTATCGGTAATCTAAACATGGCCGCATTAGCTGCAGCAGCCATTGCGGTCGCACTACCAACCTCAGCTTGGCAACCGCCAACAGCGCCACTAATCGTGGCGTTTTTTCTGATAATTAAACCAATTAATCCAGCAACCGCCAAACCTTCTAAAACTCTATCTCTAGTCATAAAAGAATATTTTTGATGCATATAATAAAGTACTGCCGGAAGGGCTCCGCATGCTCCAGCGGTAGGCGCAGTAACAATAACACCACCAGCCGCATTCTCTTCATTAACAGCAAACGCATATGCGCTAACTAAGCGATTTTCCTTAATTTCGGCTGGTTCGTTTTTCATCCGCGGTTTGCCAAGTAAAGGCGCTCTTCTTTTGACCCCTAATGGTCCCGGAAGTACCCCTTCCGTTTTTAATCCTCGTTTAATCGCTGCTACCATTGCATCATATACTTTATCTAGGTATGGTAATAAATCCTCATCTTCATATTTTAAAATATATTCATATAATGTAAGATTGTTAGCCTTACAATAATCTCTAATATCGTTAAATGTAGTATGTGGATATACAATTTTAGGAACCATCGGATCATCTCCTATTTCTTCAATATCGCCACCACCAACACTATCAAACTCATATTTAGCAATTCTTTCATCATCTTTAATAACTTTAAATAAGATGTGATTTGGATGAAGCGCATTGTTAATAATCCGTTTAAAAGATGTCTTTTCTGGATCTAGGATTTTTGAAATAGCAAAATCAGTTAAATGCCCTTCTCCTGTTAATGCTAATGAGTTAAAAAGTGTAATCTCAAAAGCATCGGCATCAGGGTGTCTATTTAAGACAGTTTCCGCAGCAAAAGCTGGCCCCATTGTGTGAGAACTTGATGGTCCAATACCAATTTTGAAGATTGTTTTAATCGATTCCAATTTTATTACCTCCTATAAAACAAACAGCATTATAGCAGCTACTAAATAGTATATAAATAACGCAATTAAATCGCTTAAAGTTGTTAAAACTGGTCCTCCAGCATTATCAGCATCAACTTTGTGTCTTGTAAGTAATAATGGTAATGATGTTCCCATCATCCCTGAAACTGTCATTCCGGCAAATAATGAAGCCCCTACAACTAATCCTAAGTTATAAGGCGGAATTGGATTTCCTGATTTATCAACTTGTTTAGTTAAAAAGGCAAAGGTAGTTACTACTAAAAATCCTAATATTGCAATCATAATTGCATTAAGTAAAACAATCATTAATTCCTTTCTAAAATAACGTCTTCTATCACTATCAGTTGATAACTCATCTTTATGAATACCTAAAATGGTGACCGCTAAACTTTGAGTACCAATGTTACCAGCCATAGCAAGAACCATTGGTTGGAACAACACTAACGCAAACACTTGTGAAAGTGTTGCTTCAAACGCTGGAATTACTAAAAA